>CAIZGA010000616.1 GCA_903932385.1 uncultured Acidobacteriota bacterium | reverse complement strand
GGCAGTTTTACCATCTATAGCGCAGCTCCCAAGCTTGTGCAGTAAGAGATGAGTGGTATGAGCCAAGACAAATCACGCTGGTTGCGGGGACGGTGGACGCGCAGGCTGGCGCGTAGCCGAGGCCTATATGACGAGCGCGGAGACGCCCTGATCGAACTGGCCGTACTGTTCTCGTTGGTGGGCTTACCACTGCTGCTGGGAACGGTGCAGATGGGGTTCCTGGTGTACGATTCGGTGGAGATCTCCAATGCGGCTAACGCAGGCGCGATATACGGGATGCAGAACTCTGCGTATGCGGCGAGCAGCGCCGGAATCACAAGTGCGGCGCAGGCTGAAGCGGCTGATTTTGGGACCAGGCTGACCGTGACACCGACGACCTATTATGCCTGCTCGAACGCGGTGGGCGGTACGCAATACCCGACCTCCAGCTATACCCAAGGCCAGGCTGCGACACATTGCGGCGGCACGGGCAACCAGGCATTGGAATTCGTACAAGTGATCGCCAGCGCGGCCGTGACTCCTGTCATCCACTGCCCAGGACTGCCGACGACTTACACCCTGACCGACACCTCTGTGATGGAAGTGGAGCAGTAGACATGGCCATAGAATATCAATCCCGGCGGAGGGTGCATGAGGCGTTGGAACGCGCTGCCACATTGCTGCGAAGCGTGTTGCAGCGCAAGCGCAATGTTGATCTGGAGCACGATCGCATCCCGGAGCGGGAGGCACGCGAGAACGGGATGACACTGGTGGAGATGGCAGTGACTCTGCCTGTTCTGTTTGCATTTCTCTTCTGCTTTATGGAACTGAGCCTGGCATTCTACACGTACAACATGATCAGCGAGACCGCGCGCGAAGGGACCCGGTATGCCATGGTGCATGGCGCATCCTGTCCAACCTCCGCGAATCCTACATGCAAGGCAACGGCCGCACAGGTGGACGCTTATGTTCTGGGGATCGGGTGGGCGAATCTGGCGGGAGGAACGATGACTGTATGCACCTACTACAACAACAATGCATGCAACACGAACCCAACCGGCAGCGAAGCTGTAGGCAAGCCGGTCAAGGTAACGGTGACTTATGTATTTCCTATCTCGATGCCGTTCGTGCCGAATAATTCACTCACGATAAAAAGCACATCCCAGATGACGATCATTCAATAGCTGCCGGGCTGGCGCGTTCGATCTAATTCTCAACCAATGGCTGCATCACCATTAATGTTGCCGCCTCCTAGATATTAGTTATTATGCACTGATTTTTTATGCCTTGTTTCCGGCGAGGCGTGAAGACACTTGTTGCCGCCTGGGCCTAGCTGCTTGTGCGTACCCAAACCAAATTAAGCCGCATCTCAGGTGCTGGTTGTTGCGGGATACGTGTGCGGTTCGCGGAGATGTATCGCGCGCGAAGAACGATTCATTCATAAATCAAGGGAAATATCAATAAGTCTATTGATAACAAACAGATACGAAGAATTCTAGCGAACTTTAGTGGTACTTCATGACACTTCCTGGGGATATCCAATGTTGCTAGCCAGTCCTACCCTCAGCATATCCACAGGGACTCGCATGACCAGAGTGCCGCGGAAAAAAACGAACGAGGAGAATCCAAATGAATGCTATGAAACAGCTTCTTAAGAACCTAGCCACGGAAGATTCAGGTCAGGATCTAATCGAATACGCTTTGGTCGCGGCACTTGTAGGCCTGGGCGCAGTAGCCTCCATCACAACACTGAAGAACACCATCTCGAACACGTTCAACAGCGTGGGCAGCCAACTGACGAATGCCACTGCTTAATATGTACGGCGCTTATGTGAGCGTCAGACGTCAGCGCTCACATAAGCGGTTTTACTACAAACAAAGCTAATCGTCGGATTGGCATAACACAGTTGTTTTGCGATTGGCGTCGCGCACGCGGATTGCAGTAGTAACTATTTCAATTTGGAGAGGGCATGCCATTGAAAAACTACAAACAACTTATCAAGAACCTAATGGAAGCAGATTCGGGCCAAGACCTGATTGAGTACGCATTGGTTGCGGCCTTAGTGGGGCTGGGTTCGGTGGTCGCGATCAGCGGTCTCGACAACAGCCTGAAGAACACCTACAACAACGTGGGCAGCGCGTTGACCAACGCGACTGCTTAGCCAAGCAATGACTGATGGGAGC
>CAIZGA010000615.1 GCA_903932385.1 uncultured Acidobacteriota bacterium | reverse complement strand
GAAATGGACCTCGGCCTGCAATCGAAGCTGTTGCGGTTTCTGGAAAATGGCGAGTTGCAGCGCGTGGGCGAGAACGAAAATGTTCGCGTAGATGTGCGGGTGATTGCGGCGACGCACCAGCCGCTGGAAGAACATATTCAGAACGGACGGTTTCGTGCGGACCTGTATCACCGCATTGCAGTGTTTCCGATATGGGTGCCGTCGCTGGCGGAGCGCATGGAAGACCTGCCGTTGCTGGCTGCACATTTTCTGCAGAGGATGGGCGAGGAGATGCCGATCAAACGGTTGAGCCTGGCGGCGGTGCAAAAACTGTATCGCCACCATTGGCCGGGCAATGTGCGGGAGTTGGCGCATGTGCTGGAGCGGGCGGTGATTCTGGCGGGAAGTCGCGCGGAGATTGGCGACGAGCATGTGCGGTTTTCACTGGAACGAAAGCTGACGTAATTCGGGACGGGAAGCGCGATGCGCGCAAGATGAAATTCTTCTTACTGAGCGGGTGAGGGGATGGATGCTGATCTGCTTATCGGCAGAGGTGGCGCAGAGTTTAGCGGAGTGTCCCAAATTCGAACAGTTGATATGCGAGAAGAGCGGAAACGGGAAAGGTGGGGCGATGGAAATCAGCACAGCTTTGACGGAAGCACTCGGCAAGTACATGGACCTGGCCAGCGATGAGATGAAGTTGACGGCAGGCAATGTGGCGAATGTGGACACGCCCGGCTTCCACACGATGGGAATGGATTTCGATGCGGAGTTCCAGCGCGCACTGACGTTGGCTGCAGGGGAAGCGCAGGACAATGCGAATACAAATGCGACGGGAGCAAAGTCGAAGCCACGGATCCGCGAAGTGGACGGGTTGGTGGAGCGGCCGGACGGGAACAATGTGTCGCTGGACCGCGAGGGCATGAAGATGGCGGAAGTGCAGTTGAAGTTTCGCGTGGCGGCAGCGTTGTTGAAGCATGAGCTGGGAACGATCTCGGAAGCGATTCATGTGGACGGTAAGTAGCCGGATGGACAGCGAGTAACAGGAGAGCGCGATGAATTTATTTGGGGTGATGAATCTTTCCGGGTCGGCGTTGGAAGCGGAGCGGGTACGAGCTGAAGTGGTAGCGAGCAACATGGCGAATGCGGAAACGACCCGCACGGCTGAAGGCGGACCGTACAAACGGCAGCAGGTGGTGTTTGAAGCGGCAAACTCCGCGAACGAACAAAGTTTTGCGATGCAACTGATGGATGGAATGAATCCGCTGACGGGAAGGCGGATGAGTGCGTTGAAGATGCGGCAGAAGGGCGCGGACGCTGCGGAGGGAGTTGCAGTTTCTGCGGTGGTGCGGGAGAGCGGCACGCCGCAGCGACGGTACGATCCAACGCACCCGGATGCGGGCAAGGACGGTTATGTGGAGTATCCGGATATTAATCCACTGACTGAGATGGTGGATCTGATGGGCGCGCAGAGATCGTACGGATTGAATGCGAGTGCGGTGCAGGCGGAGAAGAGCATGATTGGCACGGCGATTGATTTGGGGAAAAGCTAGACAGTAAAGTTGCGAAATTCGATTGAGAGGTGCGGGAGCCGATGAGCGATATGTATATCCCGAGTGTTGGAGTGGGCGGCTGGCAGGCGGCAGTGGCAAACACGGCGGCGAGCCTGGCGGGAAAAACTGCAGGTGCGATTGGCAACGTGGCGGAAAATGCCGCGAGTGCGATTGGGTCGACGGCAGAATCGGTAACGAACCCGTTTGCGAGTGTGTTGCAGTCTGCATTGCAACAGACCGGTGCGTTGGAAAGCAAGGCGACGAGTGCGGTGACGGGATTGCTGAACGGCAGCGGCGTGGAAGTGCAGGACGCGATGTTGGCGACGGACAAAGCGGACATGGCGTTTGAGTTGGCATTGCAGGTGCGGAACAAGGCGGTTGCGGCTTACCAACAGATGATGGGTATGCAGTTTTAGAGCGAGATGGAAAATCAATCCTCAACAATGACGCAGTGCAGCGATGTGCGGCGAGAGATGGCAGCAGGGCAGTAATCGATGGCAGAGCCGGCGGGACAGGGACAACAGGCGTTGCAGCGAACGGCGACCACGGTGGTCGACGCGCCGGGTGCGGCGGGTGCTGCGTTGAGTCTGGGAAATTTGCTGGACCGCTGGAACGCGATGACGATGCCGCAGCGGACTTGGCTGCTGGGTGCGACGCTGGCGACGGTGGCGGTGGCGGGCGGATTGATGTGGCTTTCAATGCGGCCGGACTGGCGTGTGTTGTACGCGGGACTGGATGCACGCGATGAACAACAGGTGGCGCAGCAACTGACGCAGGCGAACATCAAATTTGACGTGTCACCGGATGGGTCGACGGTACGCGTGGCGGCAGACCAGTTGGACAAGGCGCGGCTGCAGGTGGCGGCGAAGGGAATGCCGCAGTCGGGACGAATGGGATTTGAACTCTTCGACAAGCCTAACTGGGCGGGCAGCGAGTTTGATGAGCGGGTGAATTTCCAGCGGGCGTTGGAAGGCGAGTTGGAACACACGATTGGATCACTGGGCGCGGTGAGTTCGGCGAGAGTGCATCTGGTGCTGCCGAAGGATTCTTTGTTTGCACAGGACAAGCAGGAAGCGAAAGCGTCGGTGGTGCTGCAGTTGCGGCGGTCGGAGTTGGACAGTGATGTGGCGGATTCAATCCGCAATTTGGTGGCGGGTGCGGTGGAAGGTTTGCGACCGGAGCAGGTGACGCTGGTGGATGCGGCGGGACGGGTGAACCTGAATCCTAAAAATGGCAATGCT
>CAIZGA010000614.1 GCA_903932385.1 uncultured Acidobacteriota bacterium | reverse complement strand
CAGATTTCCGCCGCCCTCGAAAGCGTGCTCCCAACGCGCGCAAACTGAGACGTCAGGCGTATCATTTCTAATGAATTGATATCCATCAATATATGATTCGTTTCTGAGGTTGATGACACCATGCGTAACTTTCTCTTCCTGGCAACTCTCCTTGCAGCCTTCGCAATCGCGCTCCCAGCACAAACCAAACCCTCTGCCAAACCGCCGACCGTTGCCGAAGCCCAGGCATTCATCGACACCGCCAACGCCGATCTGCTCAAGTTGACCAATGAAGATCAACAGGCGCACTGGGTGGAAGAAACCTACATCACGGATGACACAGAATCTCTCGCCGCCCAGGCCGACACTCGTCTGCTCGCACGCACCAATGAGCTGGTCATCGCAGCGCGCCGCTTTGACGGTCTGCAGATGCCACCCTCGCTCGCCCGTGAATTCCTGCTGCTGAAGCTCAACGGCTCGCCCACCGACCCAAAGCTGCTCGAAGAAATGAGCCTCCTCGGCGCGCAGTTGGACGGCATGTATGGCAAAGGAAAATATTGTCCGCCGGGCAAGCCCTGCGTCGGTGTGGATACCGTTCAGGTGACCATGCAGGAATCGCGTGACCCGCAGGAGCTGCTTGACACCTGGGTCGGCTGGCACAAAATCGCCGTCCCCATGCGCGCAATTTATCCCCGCTTCATGGAGTTGCAGAATGAAGGCGCGCGCGAGTTCGGCTACAAAGACGAAGGCCAGCTATGGCGCGCCGGCTACGACATGACGCCGCAGCAATTTTCCGAAGAAGTCGATCGCGTCTATCAGCAGTTGCAGCCCTTCTACAAAGAACTGCACGCCTACGTTCGCTCGCGCCTCATTGCCAAATACGGCGACGTCGCTCGCCGCCCAGACGGCATGATTCCCGCGCACCTGCTGGGCAATATGTGGGCGCAGGAGTGGGACAACATCGCCGACATCGTTACGCCTTCTGACACTCAGCAGCCGTATGACATTGGCCAGTTGCTCGTCGCACGCCACACCGATGCACTCGGCATGGTTCACTACGGCGAAAATTTTTACAAGTCGATTGGCTTTCCCGCACTGCCGGATACATTCTGGCAGCGTTCGCAATTCACCAAGCCGCGCGACCGTGACGTGGTCTGCCACGCCAGCGCGTGGGACGTCGACAGCGATCGTGATGTGCGGGTGAAGGTCTGCCTCTTTCCCAACGACACTGACTTCACCACCGTGCATCACGAACTCGGCCACAACTATTACCAGATGGCCTATCGCAATCAGCCGTTCCTCTTTCGCAACGGCGCCAATGACGGGTTCCACGAGGCCATCGGCGACTCCATCGCGCTCTCCATCACGCCAACGTATTTGAAGCAGCTCGGCTTCATCAATCAGATGCCGCCGGAGTCGGCGGATATTCCGCTGCTGCTGCGTCAGGCCATGAAGAAAGTTGCCTTCCTGCCCTTCGGTCTGCTCATCGATAAATGGCGCTGGCAGGTTTTTGACGGAACCATCAAGCCCGCCGACTACAACAAATCATGGTGGGCGTTGCGCGAACAATATCAAGGCGTTGCCCCGCCGGTGGACCGCACGGAAAATGATTTTGATCCCGGCGCGAAATTTCACATCGCCGACAACGTTCCCTACATGCGCTACTTCCTCGCGCGCATCTACCAGTTTCAGTTCTATCGCGCCATGTGCCGCGCCTCGGGATACACCGGCCCGCTCTATCGCTGCAGTGTATATGGATCCAAAGAAGCCGGCGACAAGCTGGCAACCATGCTCGCAGCCGGTCAGTCGCAGCCCTGGCAGTTGACGCTGAAGCAGATGACCGGCGAGGACCATCTCGACGCCTCTGCCATGATTGAATATTTCCAGCCGCTGACTACCTGGCTGCATGAGCAAAATGTGAAGAACGGAGTCACACCGGGTTGGACCGTTGCCGCCGATCCGCTGAAAGCAAAATAAGGAAGCCGCAGGAAAAATATTCCCCGCACCGCGTGAGATATTGAATGAATGCATGACACCTACCTGTATGCCGCGGCCATCGGAGCCGTTGTCATCGCTCTGTTGGCCGTCTCGCTCACGCGGTTGCGCACGGTAAAAACCCGCGCCGACTATCTCCTTGCCGGCCGTTCGCTGCCCGCCTACGTTTTAGTTTTCACACTGCTCTCCAGTTGGATTGGTTCCGGCTCGTTGCTCGGCGGCGCAGAAAACGCCTACCAGCATGGCTTCTTCGCCATCTGGATGGCCATCGGCGGTTGGGCCGGTCTGCTGCTGATTTATTTCATCGCCCCGCGCGCCCGCAAATTCGCGCAGTACACCATTCCCGACTTGCTGGAAGCTCGTTACAACCAGACCGCGCGTGCACTCGGCGTCATCGCAATTCTTTTCGCCTACACTGCCATCGCCAGCTACCAGT
>CAIZGA010000613.1 GCA_903932385.1 uncultured Acidobacteriota bacterium | reverse complement strand
TCATGGAAGCTGCGCGTGGCCCAATGCTGATGCCTTGAAAGTAAGGAACGGAATCGCATCAGCTTTGCCCCCAGTTGAGCGCAATATCGCTCAAACGTTCCACCCAGTTGAAGCCAGAGTCTGTTGGGTAATAGATATTCTGGTCCGCGGCTGTATAGCGGCGGTTGCTGCCACGGTTCAATTGCGTCATGCGGTCCTCGAGCGCGAGGTCGATGGTGATGGTATCCGTACCAGGCAAAATTGACGGCGGATCCACCGCACCGGAAAACAATTCCGGCGCACCAATGACATTGCCATTGCCGTCCAGTAGTGCAAAATAAACCACTGCAGGCGCACCCAGCTGAATATCATCCAGGCATTCGGAAAGTAGATTTGGATCAATGCCGGAAAGCCCGATGGTCATGCCTTCGGCCTGCACTTCGCTGCCCTCGATGACGTCGCTGATGCGGCCAAAATCTCCCACGCCCAACCATGACTGACCGTCATATTCCAGTGTGTACGGGCCGGTCCAGACACAGACAATCTGGGATGCGAATGTGATTTTTGCCAGAAAAGCCGGATACACGAGCTCTCCGGTGAGCGCATCGATAAATGGTGAAGATAACTCGCGCGACATTATCCCCCCATTCCGCGGAATTCAACAATCTCAAAGCTGATGGCCGTTGTATGACGATAATCCGTAGTTGCTGTGCGCTTGTTGCTGGCCAGCCGAAAAAGTCCGCGGGGATTGTTGAGGATGATGGCAGTACCATCTGCCGGCGTTTCACGCAGCGATGGCCAGATGGGAATCTGGCACTTGCCGCTCGAATCACTATTGACGTTTTCCAGGACCTGATACAACCGGTATCCCACCTGGATCATGTCGCCGCGCAACAACAGCCCAAAGGTTGACGCTTTCCAGCCCTTCGTATCCAGCACAATATCGCCGACAGCATTGCCATCGAGCGTGCCATCCACCAGCGGCACTTCGCCGATGGCATTGCCGCATGGCGAACTACGGAGTGGCTTGCCAATCTGGAAAGCGTTCGACTGACCACGCATTTCCATCAGGAAGCTGGACCAGTCCGCTTCCTGCTTCATTGTGAGAGACGGCAAAGTAATCATGCCGCCCCACCGATCCGCCCCCGGCCATGCCTGCGTCTGCGTCTGCAGACTGTATGGCGAAGTAACCACCGCGACAGAATCCATCATGTCGATACGCATGACGCGCGGTCCGGGAGTTGCCGGCAAACTAACAAGCGTGACGGAATATCCCGCCAGCGTGATTGTGCTGATCGCCATGAGCTTCCTATCGTTGGCTGTAATGCTTCAGTTTGAAATTACCGCGTGGAATGCAGTGCCGGGTCGGTCCACAGCATCGAATCCAGAAAATCGCGGATGGGGATGGCGTTGATGCTGTTGGTGGTGAGGTATTGGCCACCCGCCGTGCCCGTGCTGAAGCTGTATGTGTTTCCGGAGGCGGTGTAGGTGAAAAGGCCGTTGGAAGTGTCGGTGTACCAACTGGGGAAGAGCCACTGCAGCACGGTGTAGCTGTCCCAACCGCCGCGCGTGTCGGTGCCGGAGGCGCAGTGGCCGGATGCCCAACCGTACCAGGACATATACTCGATGGAATTTGTCGGATAAAGATTGCACATCCCCGGCCCATTTCCCTGGGCGCTCAATCCGTTCACGTACATCGGCACCGCTGTCGGCCAGTGCGCCAGCACATATGCCGTGCTTGTTGTATCCACGGCCCAGTTGTATCCGCCAGCACTGCCGCTGGCCGTTGTCGTTCCCGCCGCCTGCCAGTAGTACGAATTCACTTTCGATGCAAACAGGCTGGCACCACTCGTTCCACCGCAACCGCTCGCCACTTGCAGTAGATTGCTCGTCGTCGTCGCGGCACCACCGTCGAAGAAGACCACGCTGCTATTGGGCTGGGCTGCGATGGCCGCGCATAGCGTTGTGTTCGGTGTGGAGTAGCTGCTGCGGCTAATGCTGGCCGCTTGCGTCACTGTGGATAGCGCACCACCGCAGTAGCCGCCGTCTGATTCCGTCACTGTTGTCTGCAGTACTGGTACCTGACCCATGCCGCCTCGGGCCAACATATTGGCCATGTACTGCGGGCCATAGGTGCTGCCTTCCGTATCCACCACACCCAGCAGGTTGATATATCCCATCTGGTGCAGCCGCTGCAAAATCCAGAATTGCACTGCGCCGTCCATGTCTGAACAAAAATCATTCGTCACCACGGCCGGAGTGGGCGTGCTGGGCTTGCTCGAAAAAATACTGCTCGCTGCCATCACACCGCGATACCAATCCGACGCCGCAAAATGCTGCTGCACTTGCTGTGCTGTAATTCCATTCGGATAGCTCGCAAAGCCGCCGATATATTCATGCTGTCCCGTCGGC
>CAIZGA010000612.1 GCA_903932385.1 uncultured Acidobacteriota bacterium | reverse complement strand
GCGGCAGCAGTAGCAGCGGCCCCGAGACTGTTGGCACAGCAGGCACCGGCAACGACACCGCCGGAACCTACAACACCTGCAGGCGGACCTGGCGGCGCAGGCGGACCGGGCGGACGTCGCGGTGGCGGCATGCGTGGACCGGGCAAGGCATTGCAGAACGGCATGTATTATTTTTCCGGCACGGGATCGAATGACGGATATCCGCGTGACCAGCACATCACCGTGGATGATCCTTTTGAAACGCACGTGACCCGCACCATGGACGCGCTGAAGAAAACTGTCGAGCGCGTTGGCTCAAACATGGACAGCCTGGTGTACTGTACGGTGTTCCTCTGCCTGCCGAATTCGGACAAGTATCCGATGCCGACCGGCGCAGCACGTTTTGCGGCACACAAGGCACAGTACGACGCATTGAACAAAATTTATGGAACGTACTTCAGCCCGGGTAAAGCCCCTTCACGCGCCTGCATGGCGTTGGAGTGGATACCGGGCGATTCGCTGATTGAGATCCAGGGCGCATGCCTTGTTCCTCCGCCAGCACCGGCGACACCGCCGCCAGCGCCAGCAGCACCGCCGGCACCGGGAGAGTAAATCTCGGGCGAGTCAACATACACGGCAACAACAACAGAAACAGCAACAGAGATGAGAAGGAGTCACACATGAACTTGAAGTTCGATTGGACGCGTCGTTCATTTCTCTCTACGGTAGGAGCCATCAGCGGTGGTCTGCTGGCACCGAAGAGTTTGAGTGCGACAGCGATGATGGGCAAGAAGGCAAAGCCGGCAGCAATGAAGCCGGTCGACGGCAACCCGATTGTCCCCATCACAAGCGGACTGGGTTCGAGCGACATTTATGAGGCGTTGGGTGTGACTCCGCTCATCAACATTAATGGCACTGTGACCGTCATCGGCGGATCGGTGATGAAGCCGGAAGTGATGGAACTGATTCGCCAGGGCAACCAGCACTTCTGCCTGATTGACGAATTGGAAATGCAGGCCGGCAAGTGGATTGCAAAACTTTGTAAAGCGCCGGAAGGTTACACGGGCCTGGTGACGGCAGGTTGCGCAGCAGCACTGGTTGTGGGCTACGCCGCCATGATGACCGAAGACCTGGAGCCGCGGTTGAAGGCGATTCCCGATGTGACGGGATTCCCGAAGACCGAAGTGATTATCCAGAAGAGCCACCGTTACGCCTTTGACCACCAGATCCGCCAGACTGGCGCGAAGCTGGTTGAAGTGGTGACGCGCGAGGAAATGATTGCGGCGATCAATCCGCGGACGGTTGCCATTCACTTCACCAACATTCAGTCGAACCAGGGCAAAGTGAGCGGACCGGAGACGGTGGAGATTGCCAAGGCACACGGCCTGTACACCTTCTGCGATGCCTCTGCCGATGTACCGCCGAAGGAAAGACTGTGGGAGTACCCCGCAGTTGGATTCGACATCGTTGCCTTCTCCGGCGGCAAGGACATCTGCGGACCGCAGGCATCGGGCGTGATGATCGGCAAGGAAGAGTTGCTGCGCTGGACGCTGCTGAACATGAGCCCGCAGGAAGACAGAATCGGACGCTGCTGCAAGGTGGGCAAGGAAACGCTGTTCGGCTTCCTGAAAGCGTTGGAGCTGTTTGTCAATCAGGACTACGATGCCGTTCTTCGCGGATATGACGCGAAGGCGAAGACAATTTCCGATGCAGTAGCGAAGTTCGGCGTGATTGCCGGCCCGCGTCAGTTCTATATGGACACGCCGGGTGCGAAAGCGCCGCTGGGCAATGTATCGCCGCGCTACAGCTGGAAGATTGATCCGACCAAGTTGAAGATCACCGGACAGGAAGTGATGCAGAAGCTGGCCGACACGCGGCCGGTGGGTATCGGCAGCATGGGCGCGGGCGCAAGCGGTATGCGCGGACGCGATCCGAATGCAACGGCCGGTGCAGCTGCAGGAGCCGGTGGAGCGGGAGCACGTCGTCCCGGTGGAGCAGGTGGACCGGGTGGCGCAGCCGGTGCACGCGGTGGACGCGGCGGCGGACGTGGCGGCGACCCGAACAGCTTCGGATTCTCAACGTGGTTGTTGAAAGACGGAGAAGACCAAGTTATCGCTGATCGGTTGGTTGAGATTTTCAGCGCAGCACCAAAGGCCTAGCAGTCGAACAAAAAAAGCTGTACGGCAATGGAAGCACGAAAGCAGTACAAGAAACACCCACGATGTAACAACAATTCTTGGAGGCAACGTGAAAAAAGTACTAATCCTATGTCTATTGGCGATTGTCGGCACGTTTTACGCCGGCGCGCAGGTAGCAAATAACACCTCACTGGTGGGAACCGTCACGGATTCGACGGGCGCTGCCATTGCTGGTGCCAAAGTCAGCGCGATCAATGAAGATACGAAGGTCGCCTATGACGCAGTCACCAACGCAGAAGGCTACTACAGCGTAACCGGCCAGATTAACCCTGGCACGTACGATGTGGTCGTCGAACAGAAGGGCTTCCAGAAGGAAAGGCAGACGGGCGTTATCGTTGTCATCAACGAAGCTTCCCGTACTGACTTTTCGCTGAAGCCTGGTTCGCAGGGGACTGAAATCACGGTATCGGCAAACACGCCGGCCATCCAGACAGACGATCCTCTGTTGGGTGAAACGGTTTCAGAAGAGATGGTGCACGATCTGCCGACAAACAGCTCGGCCGGCCGTAACGCACTCGATCTGGCGAACATTGCCTCCAACGTAACTGTGAGCACCTCTTCGGCACTGACCGGCGTACCTCCGGGCGTGACGGGCAGCGGTGCCGGCACCCGCGGCGTGAACAATGACATCACGCTCGACGGTATCAGCATCATGAACAACCTGGGTTCGACGGTATACATGACGCCGAACACCGATGCTCTTGAATCGGTCCAGACGACGAACGGTAACTACACTGCACAGTACGGAAACTACCTGGGCATCCACATCAACGAAGCGACCAAGGCCGGTACCAACAGCATTCACGGCACGGTGTACGACTACCTGCAGAATGACGACCTGAACTCGCGCGGCTTCAACCGTGCAACTACGGTCCCCGGCAAAGCCGAACAGCGCTACAACCTCTTCGGCGGTGTGGCAGACGGCCCGGTTGTGATTCCTCACCTGTACAACGGCC
The DNA here is from genome assembly GCA_903932385.1 of uncultured Acidobacteriota bacterium. GTDB lineage: Bacteria > Acidobacteriota > Terriglobia > Terriglobales > Acidobacteriaceae > CAIZGA01. Next base: position 2,713 of record CAIZGA010000612.1, on the reverse strand, counting down.
GCGACAAGACCTTCTTTACGGGTTCGTATGAAGGCATTCGTCAGCACTCCATCACCAACTCGTACTCGCAGGCATTCACCACGGCAGAACGCGGCGGCGATTTCAGCCAGCTGCTGAATCCTGGTCTGGCCGCGGGTCAGAGCGGCGCTGCCAAGCCGGTGCTGCTGTACAGCCCGATTGACGGACACGCATACTACAACAACGCGCTGACATCGCAGGTCATCAATGACCAGCCGACTGCCAACGCAGCCATCGTGCACAACATTCTGGCGTATGCAGCTTCGCCGAATGTGAACAACACGTACCTGTCCGCCAACAACTACTCATCGATTCCGTCCAGCACGACTGAGAACCAGTCACTGGACCGTATTGACGAAGTCATCAACCAGAACCATCGTCTCTTCGGCCGTTATGACTGGCAGAAGGTGGTCGGCGTCAGCGCCGCCCGCGAGTACGTCAACAACAACTACAACCCGAATGATGACCGCAACCTGGCCTTTGGCTACACGTGGATTGTGAGACCGAATCTGGTGAACGATCTGCGCGGCGGCTTCAACTGGTTGAAGACATCCTCACTCGATTACTTCTACGAGTTTGGACCGAACAATGCTGATTCGTTGCTGGGTCTGCCCTCGCCTTACGGCATCGGCCAGGCTTCCGGCGATCCCGGTCTGCCTGATATCGGCGGCGGCTCGTCCTTCAGCGAAAGTGAGAGCGGCGACAACTGGATCCAGGATGACCGCACCTACCAGCTGTATGACCAGGTGGCATGGACCAAGAACCGGCACAGCATCCTGGTCGGTGTTGATATCCGCAGACTGATGATTGGTCGCGCAGCTGTCAACTCGGCCCGCGGCGTGCTTTCGTTCAGCGCTGTCTATACCAGCCCGATTAGCGGTGTAAGCCCGGCAGCGCCCTCAGGCTGCTCAGCGTACGGCGGTTGCACTTCGGGTTCTACGGATGCGTCGTTGTTCCTGGGCATCATGTCCGGCGACACAACGCCTCTCTATCAGGTGAAGGAGCAAGTCGAGCAGTGGCGCGACGGTTTCTTTGCCCAGGACACGTGGACTGTATCCAACAAGCTGACCCTGGACTACGGCGTTCGTTATGAACTGCCGCAGGTACCGACCAGCGCCAACGGATATGCCCGCTTTATGGACCCGACGTACACCTACCTGGTGCCGCCGTCGACCGCAACTTCTCCGACCACCTACACGCCGACCAAGGGCCTTGCCCTGACCGGACCGAACCACAAGGACGTTGGTCCGCACCTTGGCTTTGCCTACCGCGCAACGGACAAGATCACAGTCCGCGGCGGCGGCGGCATCTACTACAACGCCAACCAGATGAATGCGTATACCCTGATGAGCTCGAACTATCCGTTCGCGGCATCGGTGGTCTACACCAGCCCGACACCGACCACAGCATCTGGAACGGTGTATGACACGCTGGCCCTGCCGACTCCCGGCAACGGCACAGCACCGCCGGTCGCCGGAATCGCAGGCACGTATGTAACGGCGTACTCGGTTGCCAATCCGCTGAATTCGGAAACGATGTATCAGTGGAACCTGGACACGGGCGTTGAACTCTGGAAGAACGCTGGTCTTGAATTCCAGTACCTGGGTTCGCACAGCATTCACTTGAACACGAACTTCTACCCGAACCAGCCGCAGCCCGCTGGAGCGAACTACTACTACAACCCGACGACGAACACGTACAACGCGACGGGCGGCACTGGTTATTCGCCTGTTTCCAACTCGTCCTCGGCAACAACTGGTATCAACGTCCGCCGCCCGAACCAGAACTTTGGTCAGGTCCGTGTAGCCGACAACGTTGCCAGCGCCGCCTATGACGGTCTGACGACGGTATTCCGCCAGCGTATGAGCCACGGTGTGACTGCGAACATCAGCTACACATGGGCACACGCACTGGATGAATCGTCTGACGCCAACAGCTCGGGTGCCTGTATGTATGAGGGACCTGCTGGCGGTAATGATGACTGCAAACTGGATTGGGGCAACGCCAGCTCTGATGTCCGCAACAAGATTGTGGGCAGCGTGACGTATGCATTGCCGAAGTTCCAGCACCAGAACATCCTGTTGCAGGAAGCTGCAGGCGGATGGCAGATCAACGGAATCGTAACGCTGCAGAGCGGTGCACCGATCAACATTTCCTTCGGTGGTACTGACTGGGCAGCAACCGGCGTTCCGCAGTCCTCTGGTGCACCGCAGCGTCCGAACTGGGTACACCCCGGCAAGGTCACCTGCAATAAGCAGTCGCTTCTTGCTGAAGCCTACGGCGCGAACACAACATCCTGCGTGGACATCACGGCCTATGCCGCACCGGCCCGCTTCACGTATGGCAACATGCACAGGAACGATATGTACGGTCCGGGAGCAATCTCGAACAACATCTCGGTCTTCAAGAACTTCAAGATTTACAAGCAGGCCAACTTCCAGATTCGCGCAGAGGCTTACAACGCTCTGAACCACGCGAACGCTGGAACCCCTGGCAACCTCACTCTGACACCTTCACCTGTATCGAGCACTGCAGGCACTTCCGGTTACACGCAGGGCACACTGGCAGCGAGCTCTTCATCGAGCGCTTACGGTTACCCGACGGCAGCCGGTGCCGGTCGTATCGTGCAGCTGGCAGGAAAGATCAACTTCTAACGAAGTTGAAGGACACAACGGAGGCCCAAATGGTTATTTTC
>CAIZGA010000611.1 GCA_903932385.1 uncultured Acidobacteriota bacterium | reverse complement strand
GCCCAGCACAACGCTGGGACGGCATTGCAAGAAGGCCAGCGCGCTCTGTATCAACGCGATGGACAAAGTGAAGGGCAGCAATAGCTTGCGCATAAGTCCTTTTCCACGCAAGCCTGAAAACTCCACCAGGGCCATCTCATAACCGTGCTTGGGCACCAGTTCGGATTCCATGCTGTTGGGGGCGCCCAACCAAGTCACCTGCCAGCTCTGCTCGCGCAGCACATCGGCGACGGCTAACGCGGGGAAAATATGCCCGCCGGTGCCGCCCGCCATGATCAGAATAGAGCGCTTCTTCATATCGGTAACCCCCGCATCATTCTTCTGCTTTCCCAATCTATACGGAGAAGGATTGCTGCCGCGATGCAGTTCACCACCACCCCGCTGCCGCCAAAACTGAGGAAAGGCAGAGTCAGTCCCTTGGTGGGCAACACACCCATATTCACGCCGCTGTTGATCATCGCCTGCACGCCCAGCCACACGGCGATACCCTGTGCCAGCAGCGCGGCAAACTGGCGGTCGAGAAATGCAGCCTGGCGGCCGATCGCGAAGGCGCGGATAAGCAAGCCGCCGAACAGGATGATCACCGCGCATACGCCGACGAAGCCGAGTTCTTCGGCGATGACCGCGAGCAGAAAATCGGTATGCGCTTCCGGCAGGTAAAATAATTTTTCCACGCTGCCGCCCAACCCCACGCCGAACCATTCGCCGCGCCCGAAGGCGATGAGAGCATGGCTTAACTGGTAGCCTTTTCCATAGGGATCCGACCACGGATCCATGAAACCGACAACGCGCTGCATGCGATAAGGGGATGAAAGAATCAGCGCCGCAAATGCCAGCGGCAAAGCGAACACCAGCCCGCCGAACACTTTCAGATTGAAGCCGCCCAGCCATAGCGTGCACAGCGCGATCGCGCAGATCACCACGAACGCGCCCATGTCCGGTTCCGTCAGCAGCAGGCTGCCGACCAGTACCATTACCGCGAACATCGGCAGGAATGCCTTGACGAAAGTGTGCTTGACGATGCCCTTGCGCACCGTGTAATCGGCGGCGTACAACACCGCGAACAGCTTCATCAGCTCGGACGGTTGCAGGTTGATGACAAACAGTGACAGCCAGCGGCGGCTACCGTTCACCGAACGGCCCACGCCTGGAATCAATACCAGCACCAGCAGGGCCACCCCCAGCAGGAACAGGTACGGCGCCAGCTTTTGCCAGGTTTGCACCGGTACCTGGAACGCCATTACCCCGGATACCAGGCCGACGAGAATAAACATGCCGTGCCGGATCAAATAATAAGTGGGATGGAAGCCGGTGAACTTGCTTTCCTCGGCAGTTGCAATCGAGGCCGAATACACCATTACCAGGCCGATAGACAGCAGCGCGAGAACGAACCATGTCAGCATCTCGTCGTATTCCGCCATCACGGTGCGGTGGGCGTTCAGGCTGGCGACGCGCATGCGGCCTCCTGTTGCACTGCCAGCACGGCACTGACAAATACTTCGGCGCGATGTTTGTAGTTGTGGAACATGTCAAAACTGGCACAAGCCGGAGAAAGCAGCACCGCATCGCCCGGCAGTGCCAGAGCAGCGCTTTGCCGCACTGCATCGACCATATCGCGCGCATGCTTCACGGGTACTCCGCACTGGTGCAACGCTGTTTCAATTTTGTCTGCGTCGTGCCCGATCAGTACCACTGCACGCGCATGCTGTGCCACTACCGGATTAAGCGGTGCAAAATCCTGTTCCTTGCCTTCCCCTCCGGCAATCAATACTGCGCGCCGACCCAATCCTTGCAAGGCGGCCACAGTTGCTCCGACGTTGGGGCCTTTGGAGTCGTCGTAGTAACTCACCCCATTAATT
>CAIZGA010000610.1 GCA_903932385.1 uncultured Acidobacteriota bacterium | reverse complement strand
CTTTGCTGTAATGCCGTGGCAACTCGCACACAGCCTGTGGATGGCATTGACGGCCGCCAGCTTTATTTTTGCAGCGATGCTGATGTGGCAGCTTGCGGCTGAATATGCCCCGCAGATGGCAGGCGGCATGATGGCGCTGTTTCTGATGAGCAGCGGTGTATTGCTGGAAGTGGGAAACGCCGCCGGCATCAGCATCAGCCTGTGCGTGATTGCGGCCTGGTGCTTTCTGCGGAATCGCTATGCGGTGGGTGGAGTGATTTGCCTTGCCGTGAGTTTGTTGATTAAACCGCAGAACGCAGGCTTTGTCTGGATATTCTTACTGCTGGCCGGCGGGATGTATCGCAAACGCGCATGGCAGACGTTGCTGGTTGCTGCTGTGATTGCGCTGCCGACTGTGGCATGGGTATCGCATCTTGCGCCGCATTGGCCGCAGGAACTGCACGCCAACGTGACCGCTTCCATGACGCAGGGCGCTGTGAATGACCCCACTCCTGCTGCTGTCGATCCGCGATCGCCGGGTGCCATCTCCATCTCAATGCAGACGGTGGCTAGCGTTTTCTCGCGGAATCCAAAAATCTACAGCGCTGTGACGTATCTGCTGTGTGCGCCGCTGCTGTTTGTTTGGATGTGGAAAGTTCTCCACACACGGAGCAGCATTCAACAGAATTATTTCGCTCTCGCTGCGATTGCCGTGCTTTGCATGCTGCCGGTTTATCATCGCCAGCATGACACGCGATTGCTGCTGCTGATCTTTCCCGCATTCGCTATGCTGTGGAGTCGGCGTGGGCGCATTCGCTGGATTGCATTCGGCTTCACTGCGATTGGGATATTTTTTACAGCGATACTGCCGCTGCGGCTGATGGCCATCTACAGCTACAACTGGTTGGCAACCTTGCCGGGGCTGGCTGGAAAAATTCTATATGTGTTGCTGCAGCGGCCCACCACGCTGGTGCTGTTCGCGTTGGGATGTTTTTATCTGTGGGCATTTTGCAGCGCCGAATCAACTAAAGTTCCGGATACCGCGAGCAAAGTCGAGATTTAATTCTTTGCCGTTGTGATGGATGTGAAACTGCTCGCTGCCGAATTCAATTTGCGCATAGGGATTCTCCCAACGCGGATAATTTATGAGCGGAATATTTTTACCGTCTACGGTGAGCGGGGAACTCCAGCCAAAATTCACTTTGCCGATGCCGGCTGCGGCATATTCCACTTGCAATCCATCGACAGCAATTGCCGACTGTGAGAGCTTCTGCACAAACTCCTCAAAGCTGCCGTCGGTTTGCTTGCGACCCACCTGGCAGAGCCAGATATTCTGGCGGCCTTTGGCGACAATTTCCTGACCAGCTTGTGTGCCGTCGGTTGTCCACACATACGGCGCGTGAGAATACAGACCGACATAGCCATCGCCCAGCCGCGCAAAATTCCAACCGCCGCCGTTGGCTGCACGTACCTCCGATACTTCATCAAAGGCCCAGCGAGGGAAGTAGGCGTGGGTGAATCCCACCAGCGGGCGCTGCAAGGGCGTGGGCAGACCATGGCGCTGAATGTTGTAGACGGAAACGAGAACATTTTTGTATTGCGCGTTGCGCGGCAGGCTCATGTTGGATTGCCAGAAACCGGGTCCGACGGATTTTGTATCGCCGGGATGCGTGACAAACACCACGGCGTACGGCCCCAGCGTCGCCT
>CAIZGA010000609.1 GCA_903932385.1 uncultured Acidobacteriota bacterium | reverse complement strand
GCGTGGAGGGCATCCACTTCTGCCACTTTGAGGATGTGGATGTGGTGCGCCACCAGCTGGTGCAGCGGATTGTGCGCGCGTACGACAGCCACGTGCGGGCACAGCAGTTGCCGCTGGCTCTGGATGTTCCGGGCGAAAACAGTGCCGCCATGCCCGCCGCCACGGAGCGTAAACCGGTGAGCAAGCCGCAGTAAGACAACAGGTTGCAAAGAAATTTTCGGGGCCGGGCCAGACGCAGAGGATTGCGGTTTTGGGCGGCCCCGTTCTATTGTGACCACGCTCTATGGCAGGATTTGCGGTAAAATCCACAGTACGCCGGAGGGTGCGGTTTTCCCCTGTGCATTTGAAAAATTTCGCGTGGCGGCAACAATATGATCACGATTGAACCCGGCAACATGGAAATCGGCACGGCGCATGTGGACCGCGCCAGCCTACGCCGCTACTTGCTGCGTGCGCAGGCTGCGGTGGGTTTGCAGGGCGAGGTGCACGTGCTGCTGAGTGATGATGCGGCGCTGCGCCGGCTGAACCGTTTGTTCCGCGGCATGGACAAGGCGACCGACGTGCTGAGTTTTCCGGCGGCGAATGAGTCGGGCGGCATGGCGGGAGATTTGGCGATTTCTCTGGAGCACGCGCAGCGGCAGGCGGAACAGTTTGGCCACACGCTGGCCGAAGAGGTGCGCATCCTGCTGCTGCATGGGTTGCTGCATCTGGCGGGCGAAGACCATGAAGTGGATTCCGGCGAGATGGCGTTGCGCGAACAGAAACTGCGCGCGCAACTGCGGCTGCCGGTGGGACTGATTGAGCGGGTGCAGCCGGAAGCTGCCGCCGTTGCCAAGCCGGTGCGCAGTGCCGCCGCTGTGCATCGCGCCAACGCACGCGGCGCTGCGGTGCGCAGGCGGCGGGCATGACCTCGCTGTTTGCCATTGCTGTTCTACCGCTGCTGATTCTGCTCTCGCTTGTCGCTTATATTGACCGCCTGTATTTTGAGATGGGCAAGCTGCTCTCGCGCGAATACCAGGAAAACATCGACATATGGACCGAGCAGGTGGAACCCAGCCTGCGCATGGGCCGCGAGAACATTGCGCTCTCGGCAACCGTGCTGATGCAGTTGGTGCAGATTGCGCTGGCGATGCTGTTCACCGCGCATCTGCTGCTGACGCCTGCGGGGCCGCAGCTGCCGGGCTTCCGCGCGACGATTGAAAATATATTTGCGCTAGTGCTGCTGGTGATGGTCTTCGGCCGGTTGTTGCCGCATGCCTACTTCATGCGCACGCGCGGGATGTGGACGGCGCGGATTAAATTCTTCATCATGGCGCTGTTTTACCTGGTGCTGCCGCTGACGCTGATGCTGGGGCTGATGATTTCCATTGCATCGCTGGCGCAGCCGGGGGAAGAGCCGGTGGCGGAAAATTCTGCCGAGGCGGTGGACGCGCTGTTTGAAGCCGGCGAAGAAGAAGGCATCCTGGAAGAGAGCGACCGCGAGTTGCTGCGGTCGGCGGTGGAGTTCGGCGACAAGGTGACGCGGGAAGTGATGACGCCGCGGCCGGAAATATTTGCCGTGCCGGGCACCATGACGCTGGAAGAATTTACCGCGCAGTTGAACGAACATGCGTTCTCGCGCGTGCCGGTGTACGGCGCGTCGCTGGACCAGATTACCGGCATCGCTTTTGCGCATGACCTGCTGCAGGTGCCGGACACAGAAGCGGCGCGGCGAACAGTGGCAGAGATGCAGCGCGCGGCGGAGTTTGTTCCGGAAACGAAAAAAGTGAACGAGCTGCTGCGCGAGATGCAACGCGAGAAGCAGCACATGCGGATTGTGATTGACGAGTACGGCGCGGTGGCCGGGCTGGTGACGATTGAAGATCTGCTGGAAGAAATTGTCGGCAACATTTCTGACGAACATGAAGAGCATGAGCCGGACGATATTCCCGTAGCGGAGCCGGATGGTTCGTATGTGGTGGGCGGCGGATTTGAAGTGGCGCGGCTGGGAGAACTTTTCGGCGAGCATGATTTGGCGTTGCCGAAGGACCTGGAAGCGACCACAGTGGGCGGGCTGGTGACGGAGATGGCGGGACGCATCCCGCTGCCCGGCGAAGTGGTGGAGACTGAGGGGCTGCGGCTGGAAGTGATGGCCTCGAGCGACCGTTTGATTGACCGGCTGCGGCTGAGCATGCAGAGCCGCGATGAAGCTGAGAACGCGGGCCCGACGCCGCGGCTTGCCAGTTGAGATTTGTTGAATGGATGAGGATGAATCCCACAACGAAATTACGTGTTGGTATTGACGAAGCCATTGCAGATGATTTGCTGGCGGGATTTCCCGACGGCGCGGAGATTGTGCGTCTGCCTTCGGATGTTGCGGCGGATGAAACGCGCACGTGGGAAGTGGATTTCTGGGTGCCACCGTTTTATCAGTCGGTGGCGAAGCGGGTGTTTGCGCGGTTGCACGGCGTGAAAGTGG
>CAIZGA010000608.1 GCA_903932385.1 uncultured Acidobacteriota bacterium | reverse complement strand
GACGAGCAGGCCTTTGCCGCCGCCGCGCTGGTAGAGTTCGTTGATGTGCGCGCGGAGTTCATGCACGTTGAACTTGGAGGTGTCGATTACCAGGTCGGCAACATTGCGAATGGGTGCGAGTAATTTCCGTTCCGCAGCGATGGATTTGCTGATGGTGTTGGCGTGGCCGAGAGGATGCGGGCGGCGCGTTTCAGAAAATCGGCGGACGAGAACCGGGTCACTTGTTTCCAGATAAACAACGCGCGCGGGAAGAATGCGACGCACCTGCTTCAGCAGCGCCGGGAAACGGTCAAGCACTGTGCCTTCGCGCACGTCGACGACCAGAGCGGCGCGGGAGATTTTGCTGGACTGGCTGACCAGTTCGGCGAAGCTGGGCAGCAGGTCCATGGGCAGGTTGTCCACGGCGTAGAAACCCATGTCTTCAAATGCCTTGAGCGCAGACAGTTTTCCGGCGCCAGAGAGCCCGGTCACGATGACGAGTTCGTTTTCCTGTGAAGAGGCACCCGGCTTCTCTACCGAAGCCAACGATTTTTTTGCGGCAGACGCCGACTTCTTTGCCGAGGCAACGACGCGTTTGGACGGAGTGCTGCGTTTCTGTTTGGCAGGAATGCGCGATTTTGCCATGGCGTCATCCTACCATTGCAGTTGGATGTTTGAGGATGGGCGAGCGGCTATGGCTCTTCAATCAGCTCGATGCGGCCGTCGCGTTTTCGGTGCAGCACCTTGACGCTGCCGGCCGGGTCGCGAAAGAGAAACACATCGCGGTCGCGAAATTCCGCCTCTTTCACCGCTTCTTCAATCGTCATGGGGCGCAGCGCAACGGACTCGCTGGTGCGATGTACGTGGGTTTCATGGATCACCGCGCGTACAGGAAACGAGTGCACAGTGACCGGGATGGCGATGGTCTTGCCGTTGCGTTTCAGCTGCACGCCATTTTCTGTTGCAGTCGGTTTGCGACTGGCGGCACGACGGCGCGGTGCGGCAGCTGTGGGTTCTTCGATGGCACTTTCACGCTTGCTGCGCAGGCCGGCTTCGCGTTTCTTGCTGCTCTTGATGCGGTCCTTCAAACGCACAGCCTGGCGTTCAGTTTTTTCCAGGGCCTCGCGCAATGCGGTTTCAAATTCTGCAGCTTCGGCAACGCCGATGATGGTCTGCTGGCGGGCCTGCACGGTGATTTCCACGATGCGGCGGTGTTTCTCAGTAGAGAGCACAATGTGCGCCGATGTACTGCGGCCCAGCAACCGGCCGATGCGCTCCAACTGTGACTGCGCCAGTGTGCGCAATTTTTTACCGACGACAACCTGCCTGCCCGTGAATTCAATCTGCATATTGCTCCTCCTGCGGACGCACTGTGGGAAGCGCCACAACGCAACGTGCCACCCAAGGGCGCCGGACAGAACATCCTACACCCTGCAACCAATGTAATACTGTGTCGCGAATCACGCGCGGGAGGGTGTGTAGTTTTGCTGGGTTTGATTAGTCGCGTACACGACGTTGGTGGGTGCTGGGAATCCGCATATCTTCTCGATATTTTGCCACAGAGCGGCGGGTGATGTTGATTCCCTGCTGCTGCAGCATGGCGGCGAGCTGCTCATCGGTAAGCGGATGGTGCGTATCTTCTTCTTCAATCAACTTCTTCACGCGGCGCTTGAGCACCAGAAGCGGCGTGTCGCCGCCTTCGGGGCCGTTGGCACCTTCAGAAAAGAAAAACCGCAGTTCATAAACACCCTGCGGTGTATGTACATATTTGTTGGAGACGGCACGGCTGACGGTAGAGGGATGCACGCCGATTTCTTCCGCCACTTCTTTAATCATCATGGGGCGGAGAAACTCGACTCCCTTTTCAAGAAATTCCTGCTGCCGCTCGACGATGGATTCGCAGGTGCGCGTGATGGTGTTCTTGCG
>CAIZGA010000607.1 GCA_903932385.1 uncultured Acidobacteriota bacterium | reverse complement strand
GACATCATTTTCCAGCTGAAAGAAGCCGGCCTGCAGCGTCTGGCGGTCAGCCTCGACGGCTCCACGGCAGAGATTCATGACAGCTTCCGCGGCGTGCCCGGAACCTACGACCGCACCATTCAGGCCATTCACTGGGCCAATGAAGCCGGTTTGCCGATTCAGGTACACACCACCGTCAGCCGCTACAACCGCCATGATCTCGACAATGTCGCCGCTTTGATGGCGTCCAAAAACATCGCCATGTGGAATGTGTTTTTCCTGGTGCCGGTGGGTCGCGGTGTTGACCAGCACATGCTCAATGGCGAAGAGTTCGAGCAGGTTTTTGCCAAGCTGTATGAGCTCTCCAAGAAAGTTCCGTTCCAGATCAAGACGACAGAGGCCATGCACTATCGTCGCTACCTGTTGCAGCGCAATGTGGAAGAGCGCAAGCAGGAGAAGGCGGACCATCCTGAGTCTGCAGTGCACCGCAAGAACATCGGCTGGGCCACGCAGCGCGTGAATGACGGCAAAGGCTTCATCTTCATCTCGCACAAGGGTGAGATTTACCCCAGCGGATTCCTCGCCATTCAGGCAGGCAACCTGCGCACGCAGAAGCTCAGCAGCATCTACCGCGAGGCACCCGTGCTGCGCGCACTGCGCGACACATCGTTGCTGGAAGGAAAGTGCGGCGCCTGCGAGTACAAGGAAATCTGTGGCGGCTCACGCGCCCGTGCTTATGCCGTCAGCGGCAATCTGCATGCCCAGGAAACCTGCTGCATCTACCAGCCACGCGGTTACACTGCGGGCGAGCCTGTGCATGAAGAATTACATGCAGCGGCTGGAGCTTAGGAATCATGAAAATCGCGATTATTGGCGGCGGTATCGCCGGGCTTTCTGCTGCCTTTGAACTGGAAAAAGCAGCAGCTGCCGGAGATGTGGAATACGACTTGTTTGAATCCAGCGGGCGGCTGGGCGGCGTAATTTATTCGCTACCGGCGGAAGGCTGCGTGGTGGAAATCGGTCCCGATTCTTTTGTGACCGAAAAAACTGCCACCAGCGAACTCTGTAAAGAGCTTGGCATTGCAGATCAGATTGTCGGCTCGGACGATGCCAATCGGCGCACCTGCATTCTGGTGAATAACAAACTGGTGCCGCTCCCCGATGGCCTGATGTTTCTTGTCCCCACCAAGCTGATGCCGTCCATCACCACGCCGCTGTTTCCGTTGACCACCAAGTTCCGCATGGCGATGGAGTTTCTGTTCCCGCCACGTCCGCACGTCGGCGATGAGTCGGTGGCGTCACTCATTGAACGGCACTATGGCAAAGGCATGGTAGACCGTCTGGCCGACCCGCTACTCTCCGGCATCTACGGTGGCGCGTCGAACCTGCTAAGCGCGCAGAGCGTGCTGCCCGGCATGGTGACGATGGAACAGAAGTACGGCAGCCTGGGACGCGGCATGCTGGCCATGCGTTCGCAAGCCAACAAGGCCAAAAAAGCGGCCGCCAAAAATCCTGACAAGCCGGCCGCGCCCCGCCCGGCGCCGAAGCCGATGTTCAGCACTCTGCGCAACGGCATGCAGACGCTGGTGGATGCCATCATCCAACGTATCGACAACCGTCGCATTCATCTGCACGCCAAAGTGGAAACGATGCAGAAGAGTGCCGATGGCTGGCAGTTGACGCTGCTCGAAAACGGCAAGCAGAAGACTACAACCTACGACGCGATTATTCTCGCAGTACCGGCGCACGCTGCGGCAGCGATGCTGGAAGACACAGACCAGACGCTGGCACACGAACTCAACGAGATTCCTTACAGCTCTTCCGCAACTGTCAGCATGATTTATTCCGAAGACGAAGTGGGCAAGCTGCCGGAAGGTTTTGGATTCCTCGTTCCAGCGTCAGAGAAATGCAGCATAATGGCCTGCACATTTGTGCAGCGTAAATTTCCGGCACGCGTGGAAAAGGGAACGGCGGTGCTTCGCAGCTTCATTGGCGAGGCGCGCAATCCCGATCTTTTCAACAGTCCTGATGAAGTCATCATCGAACGTGTTGCCGAAGACATGCGTAACGTTCTGGGCATCACCGCGAAGCCGAAGCAGTGGTTCGTGCATCGCTGGTATGGCGGCATGGCGCAGTATGCGGTGGGTCACAAACAGCGCATTGAAAAAATCAAGCAGTTGGTGGAGACCCTGCCCGGATTGTTCCTGGCCGGTAATGCCTACGACGGCATCGGCGTTTCCGACTGCGTACGTCTGGGTCAGCAGATGGCACGCACTGCCTTGAAGAGCAGTGTTGCCACGCCGGTCAGTGTTGTCTCCGCGTAACGCATCAAAATAAAAATCGCTTAGCGGACCTGCGGGAAACCCAGGTCCACTTTGCTGCTGCCCGGGTCCGGCCAACGGCTGGTGACCACTTTGCCACGCGTGTAAAACTGCACTCCCTCGGGGCCGTACATGTGCAGGTCGCCAAAGAGCGATGACTTCCAACCGCCGAAGCTGTAGTACGAAACCGGCACGGGTATCGGCACATTCACGCCCACCATGCCAACTTCAACATCGAACTGAAATTGACGTGCCGCGCCACCGTTCTGCGTGAAGATGGCAGTGCCATTGCCGTAGGGATTGTCATTAATCATCTTGACGGCTTCGGCATAGGTGTTTACGCGGACTACGCTTAGCACCGGGCCAAAGATTTCATCGGTGTAGCAACGCATGCCCGGCTTCACATTGTCCAGCAGTGACGGCCCCAGAAAATATCCGTCGGTCTTCATCGCAGCATCCTTGCGGCCATCCACCGTAACCGTGGCGCCTTCTGCCTGCGCGGATTCAATGTATCCGGCGACGCGGTCGCGATGCTCGCGTGTAATCAGCGGGCCCATTTCGCTAGAAGCATCATTGCCCGGGCCTACTTTAATTTTTGCAATGCGCGTGCGGATGGCATCAATCAGCGGATCGGCTACAGCACCCACGGCCAGTACGACGGAGATGGCCATGCAGCGTTCGCCGGCCGCGCCGTAGCCGGCAGAGACAGCGGCATCGGCGGCCATGTTGATGTCCGCATCCGGCAGCACCAGCATGTGGTTCTTGGCGCCGCCCAGCGCCTGCACCCGCTTGCCATTACGAGTTCCTGTTTCGTAGATGGCACGTGCCACCGGCGTCGAGCCAACAAAACTTATCGCACGCACATCGGGATGCTCCAGCAAACGGTCCACGGCGACTTTATCGCCCTGCACAATATTGAAGACGCCATCCGGCACGCCGGCCTGCTTCACCAGTTGCGCCAGAAAAACGCTCGCGCCCGGAACTTTTTCCGACGGCTTCAACACAAACGTGTTGCCGCAGGCAATGGCATTGGCCAGCATCCACAATGGAACCATAGCGGGGAAGTTGAACGGCGTGATGCCCGCAACTACACCCAGCGGCTGGCGGATTTGATATACATCCACACCGCGGCTGGATTGCTCCGAGTAGCCGCCCTTCAGCAGGTTGGGAATACCGCAGGCAAACTCCACGTTCTCCAGCCCGCGTGCCACTTCGCCGAGTGCATCGGCCAAAGTCTTGCCGTTTTCGCGCGAGAGAATCTGCGCGATGTCATTGCGGTGCGTGTCCACCAAGCTGCGCAGTTTGAACATCGTCTCCGCGCGGCGGGAAAGCGGCGTGGCGCGCCACTCGGCAAAGGCGGCTTTGGCTGCGGCAACCGCTGCATCCACTTCATCCACGTTGGCAAATTCCACATTGCCGATGACGCTGCCCATGGCGGGGTCCATCACCTTGCCGCTGCGTCCGGACTTGGATGCGACGCTGCTGCCTGCAATCCAATGCTGCACCTGCTGTACATTTTCCGCGATGACTGTTGCCATTGCCTGCCTCCGTGGTGCCGCTTTCAAACGTCTAGTGTATCGCTGAATCTCTATGCTTCAATCCACGCGATGGTTTTCTTTGCCAGTCGGTTAAATGCCGTCACCGCCTGCAGTAAATGCTCTTCTCGCGTGTCTTCAATTTTGTTGTGGCTGATGCCGCGCAGCGATTGCACAAACATCATCACCGTGGGGATGCCGAGCCGCGCAACTTCCGCCGCGTCATGCAGCGGACCCGATGGCATGCGGTGTGCCGTGCCGGTGGTTTCGCGAATGGCCTCTTCGGCCAGTGCTATCAGCTCTGGATGAAACGGCACGGGCTCAATGTTCCAGATGCGTGACCACTTCACCGAGCAGCCATGCTCCTCGGCAAACTGGCGGCTCTTCGCTTGCGCCTCGTCATACATTTCTGCGAGCACACCGGCGTCAAGGTCGCGCTGGTCCAGTGTGCATTCGCAACGACCGACAACGGCAGTCACAATGCCGGGATACGTTTTCACGCTGCCGATGGTGCAAACTGCATCCGCATGTTTGCCCGCGATGCTGTAAATCTCCAGCGCAAGTTTTGCGGCTGCCGCCAGTGCATCATGCCGTTGCTGCATGGGAGTTGAACCGGAGTGTGCTTCCTGCCCATGGAATGTGATGGCGTGCCGCTCGACTCCTTTTGTGCCCAGCACTGCGGCCAGCGGCAGGCCCATTTTTTCCAGCACCGGCCCCTGCTCAATGTGCAGTTCCAGATACGCAACGGCACCGGCGCGTTCCACCTTTGCATCGTCGATGGCGTCGATGTTGTATCCG
>CAIZGA010000606.1 GCA_903932385.1 uncultured Acidobacteriota bacterium | reverse complement strand
TCGGCGGGCTGCGTGCGGTCCATCTGGTTCAGCACAATCATGCGCGGCATTTTGCATTCTTCAGCATATTTCCAAACGCGATCCGTGACCGCCTCCACACCATTCAGCGCATTCACAACAATCAGTACAGACTCCGCTGGAAACATGGCCGCACGAACTTCATGCGCAAATGCATGAAAGCCAGGCGTATCAATCAGATTGATTTTTGTTCCGTTCCACTCTGCATAGGCAACTGCATTCTGCAGAGTGGTGCGTCGGGCCACGTCTTCTTCATCGTAGGCAGTGACTGCGCTGCCATCCTCCACACGGCCTTGCTGTTCGGTCATGCCGGCGGTGTGCAGCAGTGATGCCACCAGAGTACTTTTGCCGCAATGTGCGTGTCCGGCGACAGCGACATTGCGAAGGTCTTTCGATGCGTATGTTTTCATGCTGGCTCTCCCTTTGAAATACGAGAACAGAACATACTAATCCCATCGCAAGATAAGTATGTGTCTCTCGTCACAACAAGGATTCTGGCTCAGCCTGCTGATATTTTTTTCGCGTTGGATAACGGATTTAGCGGCTAGAGAATAGAGTTATCATTTTGAAGAACCTCATAACATCCATGTCTACATAGAGATACAGGCATTCTGCGTTCGCGGCGACATCCTTCAATACAAGCCGTAGGGGCGCTCTTTATAATCGAAACTCCAAATGACAACCCCGCAGGGGAGGCGCCAGTGATGAACCGTCCGGCAAGTATGTGTTCTGCCATGAAGCATTTCTTTTCCGTTGCATCGATTGCAGCGGCCGCACTTTTGTTTGCGACAACGGCCGGAGCCGCAACAGTGACTCCTTTGCACAGCGGTTGGGAAGTGCAAACTGGTTGCAAAGTGCAGGAGGACGGTGCTGCCATATCGACAATGAAATTTGATGCTGCGGGATGGATCCATGCAACGGTTCCTTCCACCGTGTTGGCGGCACAAGTGGCAGCGGGCGATGTGAAGGATCCCGACTACGGAACGAATTTGCGCAGCGTGCCGGGCACGAGCTACGGCATCGGCATGAATTACTCCAACACGGCGATGCCGGCAGACAGCCCCTACCACTGCGCGTGGTGGTACAGAAAAACTTTTGATGTGCCGGCCAGCGAGCGCGGCAAAACTTTGTGGCTACGTTTCGGCGGTATGAATTACCGCGCCAACCTGTGGGTGAATGGAAAACAGGTGGCCAGCAATGATGTTTTTCAGGGTGCCTTCACCACATTCGCTTTCAACGTGACGGATTATCTTGTTCCGGGAAAAGAGAATGTTGTGGCAGTGGAAACTTTTGCGCCGCAGGAGACGGACCTCGCCATCAGCTGGGCGGACTGGAACCCGCTGCCGCCGGACAAAGAAATGGGATTGTGGGGCGATGTGAATCTGGCCAGCACTGGGCCGGTTGCGATTGAGACTCCCGCAGTGACAACACACTTTGCGGATTCCACGCTGAAGACCGCTGAACTGACCGTATATGCCGAACTGCGCAACGGAACAGACAAGCCTGTGCACGGTGTGCTGCATGCATACCTTGAAGGCCTGACTTTGCAGCAACCGGTGGACCTCGCGCCGATGGAAGCTCGTGAAGTAAGTTTCACGCCCACCGACTTTGCCAAACTCCGCGTGCAGAATCCTCGTATCTGGTGGCCCTGGCAGATGGGCACACCGAACCTTGAATCTCTGCGACTGAGTTTTTCTTCTGACAATAAAATTTCTGACGATGTCACCACTCGCTATGGTATTCGCGAAATTACCGATGAGTTAATTGACCGCAGTACAAAGGGCTCCGACATTGTTCCGGCAAAAGTAGAGCCGTTGCCGCCACCACAAGTTGCGCCTTCACCTGCTGCACCAACTGCAGCAACGGGAACGACTCCGGCAACGCGACCGGTGCGTACACCACCGCCGCCGCAACAGGTTTTTCGTCTATACCGCGTCAACGGCAAGCCGATTCTTATCCGCGGTGGCGGCTGGGCACCGGACATGCTTCTGCGGAATGATCCTGCAAAGTTGCGCGCGGAATTCCGCATGGTTCGCGACATGGGACTGAATGCCATTCGTTCCGAAGGAAAAATGGAGTCAGAAGAATTCTTCCGTCTGGCTGACGAAAACGGCGTTCTGGTGATGATTGGCTGGACCTGCTGCGACCGTTGGGAACGCTGGACACGCTGGACGCCGGAGAATAATAAAGTTGCGCTGGAGTCGCTGCAATCGCAGATCCTTCGGCTACGCAATCATCCCAGCGTGCTGGTCTGGCTGAATGGAAGCGATAATCCTCCGACTGCCGCAGTGGAGAGTGCGTATCTGAAAAAAGAGAGCGACCTGCATTGGCCGAATCCGACACTCTCTTCCGCAACGCGGCGCAAAACGACCGTGAGCGGCGAGAGCGGCGTGAAGATGGAAGGTCCGTACGATTATGTGGCTCCGGCTTATTGGCTGACGGATACAAAGTTCGGCGGCGCGTGGGGATTTGCCACCGAGATTGGACCAGGGCCGGCGATACCCACCATCGACAGCATGAAAAAGTTTTTGCCGGAGGCAAGCATCTGGCCGCATGACGACGTGTGGCGCTACCATGCGGGCGGCGGCGGCTTCCGCGATGTGACCGTCTTCAACAATGCGATGAATGCGATTTATGGCCAGGCTACCGATGCCGTCGACTATAACCGCGTCTCGCAGGCGATGGCGTATGACGGCGAGCGCGCAATGTTTGAGGCGTACAGCCGCAACAAGTACAACTCCACTGGCGTCATCCAGTGGATGCTGAACAATGCGTGGCCATCGGTTATCTGGCATCTATATGACTACTACCTCGGCACTGGCGGCGGATATTTCGGCACGAAGAAAGCCTGCGAGCCGCTGCATGTTCAGTACTCGTACGACGACCACAGCATCTGGGTGGTGAACAGCACGTATGACACGAAGGAATCACTGACAGCATCGGCTTCCATATTCGACGAAAAGTTGAAGAAGTTGTACGAAGGCAGCGGCGTGATTGTATCGACTCCTGACAGTGCCTTGAAAGCTCTTGCGATTCCAGATGCGGTGTTGGCTTCCGGTGCGCAGGTGTATTTCGTTCAGCTGGATTTGAAAACCAAAGCCGGCAAAGTGGTCAGCCGTAATTTCTACTGGTTGCCGGCAACGGCCAGCACCTACGATTGGGCGAAGACGAAGTACACGACTACGCCTATCCTGACGTATGAAAATCTGACGGCGTTGCGTACTCTGCCCAAAGCGGAAGTGGCAGCGCATGTTGAAATTGCCGGCGGCAAGGCGATTGTGCATCTGCACAATACCTCGAAGACGCTGGCGTTTCAGTTGGCAGTGAGTACGGACGCGGCTGATGGCGTGCCGAATGCACCGGTGCTGTGGTCAGACAATTACGTCTCGCTGTTGCCGGGCGCAAGCACCACGCTAACCGCCACGCTGCCAGAGCATGGCAAAGCATGGCCCAGCTTCCACGTTGTGGGATGGAACACTGCAGAGTTGACGCTGCACGCTGGAGCAGCGAAGTAATTTCTGCGAGTAAAGAAAAGCGGCGATAGCATCTGCTATCGCCGCTTCATGTTTAACCATCTTTATCAGTAGTGCTTGTTGCGAATGTAAAGCCAGAATCCTACGAGAACAATCACGATGGCGAAGATACTGATGCCCAGTCCGATGCGGCGGTGATCGCGTTCGACCATGGCATCTTTACCAGCCTGCAGGTCCTTGTTGGCAATCTTCATGCCGGCTGCGATGTCGCTTTCCACCAATGCAGCCTGATAGCTGTGAATAGTGACGCGGGCCTTTGTCAGCGAGTCTTTGGCCTGATCTTGCGCAAGACGCGCCTCGCTCACTTCCATACCGGAGTCTTCCGCCAGCCGCAGTTCTTTATCCGCGGCAGTGATGGAATCATCCAGTTGCAACAAGCCATTCTGGATGCGCACACGAGCGCGGTCGCAATGGTCGCCGGGCGCGTGGCACCGCATGCAGACGCCTTCGGGGCCGGTGCCGAGCATGGCATCCGATGGCATGTGGATGCCGTGGTTGGAGTGGCAGACCACGCAACCGGGCAGACCGCGGTCTGCAAAGGCCTTGTTGTGTGTGCTCTTCTCGTACATCTGTGCCTGGAAGACGTGGCAGTTGGCGCAAACATTTTCCACCTTGTCCACGCCCGGAGGCGCGGCGCCGTGATTGCCGTGGCAGGTGGTGCAGGTAGGTGCGCTCAGGTCGCCGTGGTTCACCATCGCGTCATGGTGCACGCTGGTGTTGTAGTTGGCGAACTGGTTGGTCGGGATTTTGTAATCCTTCATGTACGCCGCGTCAGAGTGGCAGCGGGAACATGTGGTGGCGATGTTGAGCGGATAGACCGTGGAATGCGGATCGCTGGGTGGGCGAATGTCATGCACGCTGTGGCAATCAATGCAGACGGCAACTTTTGTATCGCCGGCTGCAAGACGTTTGCCGTGCACGCTGGTGTGATATTGCGCCAACTGGTCGGTACGCAGGCCCGGATCATACTGCTTCATGAATGTCGGGTTGCCGTGGCAACTGCCGCACATCTGCGGTATGGTCTTGCGGTCTTTAAAATTCTTCCAACCCTTCGCGGGGCTCATGGCAACGGTGGGGTCATAGCTGGTGTTGTCGCCACCGTGGCAACTCGTGCAGGTGAGTCCTTTTTGCGAGTGGATGTCCTGGCTGAATTTATCCTGCGTCACACCGTATGGCTCCGGCAGCGACGAGTGGCAGTCGAGGCAGGAGTTGACCGGTGCGGCTGCAGGTGCAGCAGCGGCAGTTGGCGCGGCCTGTGCGTGTACAACGCGTGGGGCCGGCGCAAGACTCGAGAGCAGCGCGAGCGCGGCAACGGCGGCGCCAAGAGGTACAAACTTATTTCGCAAGGTAGCCATAGATCGTCATGCCTCTCATGTAAAAGAGCGC
>CAIZGA010000605.1 GCA_903932385.1 uncultured Acidobacteriota bacterium | reverse complement strand
TGCGCACCAACGTGCCCAACACGCCCACCGTCACTGAGGCAGGCATCTCCGCCACCGGCATCACCGGCGTGGATGTTGCCTCCAACTCGACGCTTTCCTTCCTCACCTACACAGCGCCCAGCAACGCACCCACCACCGGTGCTGTTCTGCCGGGATACTCGCTGAAGCCCAGCGGCATCGGCACCGTCAGCAACGTCACGTTGGCGAACGGCGCATCAGCTCCGGTTGCCGGCGTCTTCAGCCCCGACAACCTCAGCTTCTACGCCGGCACCACCGGCGACAACTTGGTGCACGTCATCTCCACCGGATACGTTTCCATCACCGGCTGGACCATCAGCAACGACGTGGTCACCTTCACCGCGCCCAACACGCTTACCGCCGGCCAGCAGGTCACGCTCAGCGGCTTCGGCACCTCCACCTTCTTCAACGGACAAACGGTGACCGTGCTTTCCACCGGCCTTTCCACCTCGCAGTTCGAGGCGACCTTCAACCACGCCAACGGCAACAATCAGGAAACGGGCATCGGCAACACCGGCACGCCGGTGGATACGCGCCAGATCAATCCCAACCTGCCGTTGCAGAATGGCGGCACCGGCCAGACCGCTCCGGTCAACATGATGGTGGTCAAGCCGCGCTCCGTCTCCTAGCAATCAACGTAACCGCAAAGAAAAAGCCCACCAACACGGTGGGCTTTTTCATGTCTGTAATTCAGTTGGATTATTTCGCGCGTTCCGCCAGAATCGATTTCGCCACCGCATCCAGCAGGCCGTTCACAAACGGGATGCTCTCCGGCGCGGCGTAGCGACGAGCAATCTCCACGCTCTCATTCAGGATCACCGGCATCGGCATCGCCGGCCACCCCAGCATCTCGCCCACGGCCACACGCATCAGGTTGCGGTCCACTGCGGCCATGCGCTCCACACGCCAGTTGCGCGCGTGCTTATCAATCAACGCGTCAATTTCCTGGCTGCGTTCGGTCACCACGCGGAAGATGTCTTCGGCAAAGCCGCGCACGTCCTCTTCCACCGGCTCGCGTGCCGTCCAGAAAAGTTTGCGGACTTCATCGGGAGTCTGCCGGCCAACATCAGCCTGGTAGAGCATCTGCATCGCCATCTCGCGTGCCTTGCGACGGGATCCGGTACGGGTTGTCATTCTCCGCCGGCTTTCAATTTACGGTTCAGCGATACCATCTCAATCGCCGCCACGGCCGCTTCAAAACCCTTGTTGCCGGCCTTCAGCCCCGCACGGTCCAGCGCCTGCTCCAGCGTCTCGCAGGTCAGCACACCAAACGCATGCGGTATGCCGGTGGCCTGCTGCGACTCGCCGATGCCCCGCGCCACTTCGTTGTAGATGGCTTCGTAGTGCGCCGTCTCTCCGCGCAGCAAACAGCCCAGCGTGATGATGGCGTCATACTGCTTCGACTCCGCTAACTTGCGTGCCGCCTGCGGAACCTCCCACGCGCCCGGCACACGAACGATGCGAATGTCAGTGCGGCGCGCCCCGCTGCGGGTCAACGCGTCGAGCGAACCCTGCAGCAGCCGGTCGGTGATAATCGCATTCCAGCGCGCGGCAACAATGGCAAACTTCTGCCCCGTGGCAATCAGGTCGCCCTCAATTGCCGCCGGCTTGCCGGTCTGCAAACTCATTGACTGCCAAAAACCAAACTTCATTCCCGCAACCGGCTCCACAGTAAACAACCGTGAGTTCCAGTGCGTGGAGCTGATTTCAGAAATCACAGCACCAACCGCGTTCGCGGCCATCCACTCCTTGGCCACGCGATGCACGTCTTCCAGATGCAGCACTTCCACTAACACGGGCGGCACAGCGGGCAGCCTCCCGGTCACGAATTCAAGATTGCCCAACGGCGCAAGAAACGACGCGCCCTGGCCATCGCCCAGTTGCCAGCCCTTGCCCGGCTCAAAGCCCAGCGCGGCAAACAGCCCACGCAACAGCTCAAAGTTGGCAGAGTTGGCCGGGTCCGGCCCTGCAGGCTGGACCAATGTAATTCCCTTAATCATGAGTTAATTGTATCCCGCATATGCGCTGCAGCCGAGCTTGCCCGTCTCTCCCTGATAAACTCGCGCGCATTTGGTTCCACTCTCACATCTGTTCGGCTTAGAATGGGCAGGCACTCGACGGTTGAAAATTTCTGCACGAGGTCATACCAGTGAAGCGCAGCCTGATTTTTTCCCTCGCAATCCTTTCCCTCTTTCTCTCCGACAACTGCATCGCACAGACTGCCGCTCCATTGCGCGTCGGCATCATCGGCCTCACGCATGACCACGTCCGTAGCTTCCTCGGCGGCGGCGGTCTGGTTCCCGCCGGCGGCATCCTCTCGCGGCCCGATGTCCAACTCGTCGGCATCGTCGAGAGCGACCGCAAACTATTTGAAGCTTACGCCGCGCGCTATCATCTCGCTGCCTCGCTTTACTTCCCCACCGTCGCCGCCATGGTCGCCGCCACGCATCCTGATGCCGCTCTCATCTTCACTCCGCCCAGCGAACACCGCCGCATCGTGGAAGAATGTGCGCGACTCGGCGTCAGCGTGATGATGGAGAAGCCGCTTGCCTACACATATTCTGACGCGCTCGCCATGCAACGCGCCGCTGCCGCACACCACATCCACGTGCTGGTGGATTACCAGACCACCTGGGAACGCGGCAACACGGAAGCCATGTCCCTGCTCAACGAAGGCAAACTCGGCGATCTCGTTCGCGTCGTCGCCCGTGACGGCCACGAGGGCCCCAAAGCCATCGGCGTTGGCCCTGAATTTCTCAACTGGCTGCGCGACCCCGCCAAGGACGGCGACGGCGCACTCACCGACTTTGGCTGCTACGGTGCCGACATGATGGAAGCCATGATGCACGCCGAACAGCCCGTATCGGTCTACGCCGCCGCCCACCGTCTGCAGCCCGCCGACTACCCGCAGGTCGACGACGATGCGGAAATCATCGTCAGTTACAAATCCGCCGTCGCCGTTATCGAAGCCAGTTGGGACTGGCCCACCGGCGTCAAGCAACTCGATGTCTACGGCCGCAAGGGTTCCGCCAAATCGCTCGACCCCGTCAACGTCACTATTGCCCTTCGCGGCAAAGACGGCACCGTCTCCACCAAAGGCCGTGAGACCGTCGCTCCCTTCGACGACCCGCTGCACTATCTCGCCGCCGTGCTGCGCGGCCAGATTGACGAAGGCACCAGCCCCTCCTCGCTGAAGTCGAACGTCATCGTGGCGGAAATTCTGGATGCGGCATGGCAGTCCGCCCGCACCGGCAAGACCGTCAAACTTCCGCTGCCGCAATAAATTTCACAAGTGGGAGCAAAATCACTTGCAGCCTTCGCGCAGCCTGATATTCTCTAGGGCGTGCGCAGCCTTGTGATTCTTCTCCCACTTTCTACAGCCCTCTTGCTCGGCGGATGCAATCGCGCTCCCGCGATTCCCGAACCGCAGCCCAGTGCCGCTCTGCAGGCGCAGAACAAAGCCATCGCCGATGCGCAGGCGCAACTCTCGCAGGTGCCGCTCCCGGCCAAAAGTCAGTATCAGGCCGTGCACTCGCTCAGCCATTGGCAGAACCCGTACCTCACCGTGCAGGCCACCGTCATCACGCTGCATGTTTTATTGCCGGATGACAATCCCTCCACGCTCGGCCAGGGCAGCATGTTGCGTCCCATTGGCGCGCGTCGGCAGGACCTGACACTTCGCCTCTCCGATCTGCCCTCGGCGCTCTCTGCCATTCCCGACGGTGCCTGGCCCTACGGCCGCGTGATTGCCGTGGAAGAACAACGCGGTGCCGCGCCCAGTGAAGAACCCGCCATCCGCCGCAATGTTGAAGCCGCATTGAAAATTTTGAACGACCTCGGCCTTGTAGTCGACGAATGGAATGAGCAGCCCGGCAATACGAATTAGCACGCCCACAAAATCATGACGACCCAACTGCATCCCACAGCCCTAGTTGTCTTCTGCCTTCTGTTTCTGCTCGTCGCGCTCACCGGCTTCTGGGCCACGCGCTGGCGTCGCCCCGCCGGCGGCATGCAGAGCCTGGAAGAGTGGGGCCTCGCCGGTCGCCGCTTCGGCACGCTCATCACATGGTTCCTCATCGGCGGCGATCTCTACACCGCCTACACCATGA
>CAIZGA010000604.1 GCA_903932385.1 uncultured Acidobacteriota bacterium | reverse complement strand
CTTCTTGGCTGCTTTCTTTACTGCAGCCTTCTTTGCCGGTTTCTTGGCGGCTTTCTTTTTCGCTGCGGGCTTCTTGGCGGCCGGCTTCTTTGCAGGCGCTGGCTCCACAACAGTGATTGTTTCAACGGCAACCGGGGTCAGAGCGAAGGCCTGTTCTTCCGGCAGTTCGAAATCTTCGTCGTCCTCGGGGTTCAGCGAAATGCTGACCTCTTCGGGATCACCGAAACGGCTATCGAACTCGTCATCGAAATTGTGACCATCATCGCTGCTGGCAAACATCTTGATATCGTGCTCGGTCATAGCTCCTCCGTACCAGTTATGGCAGATGCCGCATTGTTGTCGTGCAAACCTTCAACTGATACAGGATGCTACGTTCGCGAAACAAACGCAAGTAAATACTGCGAAGATTTTTTCTTTTTTTATATACTCATCCGCCACATCAGTTTGCGGATTTTGACTTCTTTTTCGATGCAGCGGCAGTGTGTGACTTGGTAGACGATGACTTGCTGCTGCCGGACTTCGATGACGAAGTTTTTGCGCTGCCGGATTTTGCAGTGCCTGTAGCGGAAGCGCGCTTGCTGCTGCTGGCAGTACTGGTCTTTGCGCGACGACGACCGCGACCGGCAGGGGCCAGATGCACCGGCTCCGCAACGGTGAGCGAACGGCCCGGAGCCACTGCATTTGTTTTTAGATGGTTCCAGCTGCGCAGTTCGGCAACGGTCACGCCGAAGCGGTCGGCAACGGTGACCAGCGTATCGCCCGTACGCAATTTGTAAGTCACGGTATGGAGGCCGGTCTTTGCGGCAAGGGCTACCGGGATGACCAACTCGTCGCCGGCGGAGACATCATCGCCGGAATCAAGATTGTTCACCTGCGCCAGCTCTTTTTCTTTCACGTGGAAATTTTCTGCAATGCCGCCGAGCGATTCACCGTCAGCAACTAGATGAAAGCGCCAGCTGTCGCGTTTCTCTTCCGGCACGGCGTTCACGCGTTTCTGGAATTCAGCAGTCGTTCCGGGCGGGATATGAAGATCGAAGCTGATGTCGCGCGGTGTGGTCATGCGCAGCAGGCTCGGGTTCAGCGCAACAATTTCCTCCAGCGACGCGCCGGTGACGTCGGCCACCAGATGCAGGTCAATCGAATAATCAATGTTGACGGTATCGCTCAACTGCGCCGGTTCCGGCGTGATATTGTCCAGCCCATATTGCTTGGCGTCTTTTGAAATGATGATGGCCGCCAGGATACCGGGAACATAATTTTTAGTTTCGCTGGGCAGAACATTGCGGCGGTAGAGTTCCCAGAAGTCGGCATAGCCGGTGCGCTGCACGGCCTTCTGAATATTTCCCGGGCCCCAGTTGTACGCGGCCATGGCAAGGTTCCAGTCGCCAAACTGGTTGTAGAGAAATTTAATATAGCGGGCATAGGCGCGTGTGGATTTTTCCGGATCAAAACGCTCGTCGAACCAGCCGTTGCGGTCGAGGCCGTAGCCGGAGAAGGGCATGAACTGCCACATGCCGCCAGCGCCGGAGCGTGCGTTGTAGGCCTGCGGCTGAAATCCGGACTCGGCGACGGCGAGATAGATTAGGTCCTGCGGTACGCCTTCTTCGCGCAGCACGCGTTGAATCATGTCCTTGTATTTTCCGGCGCGTTCCAGCGAGTGCACAAAGTGTGCGTGGCCGCTCTCGGAATTTGTGTAGTAGTTGATGAAGCCTTCTACATACTCATTCACGGTGAGCGGAATATCGGAGCTGATGTTTTTAATTTCAGCGTTCAGTTTTGCAGTCAGGTTGGGGTCACTGGTGAAGGTGATGTTGGTGTCGGCTTCCACCGGTGCGGCTTCTTCATGGACGGTGAATCCATTGCCCACTTTCAGCGCTTCCATCTCCAGCGTGTTCACGCGGTCCACAATGCGGTCAAACTCGTCGCTCAGTTGCGGGTCGGCCTGAATGTCGAGACCGCTGGAAAGCATCATGTCCACGGCGTCGTCAAAGTCGCTACGCGCGGCGTCGAGTTTGCCGGCGCGGTAATTTTCCACACCGCTCTGGTAGCGGCGCTCGGCCATGTCTGTCAGTTGCTGCACTTTGTAGGCGTGGATGGCGTCGGCGGCCTGCTGCGTGGTGGTGGGCTCGGCAGGAGCGGCGTTCTTCTGCTGCGCCGCAGCGGGAAGCGCCAGCGAGAGCGCGAGGCCTGTTTTCAGCAGCAGGTTCATATTCATGCGCGCGCAGCCGGCTCCGGGAGTAGTGTTGGCGAGCGTAATGCGCGCCATCCCTTATTGTAAGACGTTCAGACGCATGGGATGGCTGCAGCGGAGAGGATATGCAATCGAATGATTGCAGCGGGAATGCGACAGCTTTGCGATAAATACAAATACAATAAGAAATAAGACGACATGGACACACGCTACATACGCAACTTTGCCATCATTGCCCACATTGACCATGGCAAATCCACCCTCTCTGACCGGCTGCTGGAGCTGACCGGCTCGCTGACGCAGCGCGAGATGCAGGCGCAGGTGCTGGATGCGATGGACCTGGAACGCGAACGCGGCATCACCATCAAGGCGCATACCGTGCGCATGATGTACAAGGCCAGTGACGGCGTCACCTATCAGCTGAACCTCATCGACACGCCGGGCCATGTGGACTTCAGCTATGAAGTTTCGCGCTCACTGGCATCGTGCGAAGGCGCGCTGCTGGTAGTGGATGCGTCGCAGGGCGTGGAGGCGCAGACACTGGCGAATGCCTATCTCGCCATCAGCAACGGGCTGGACATTATTCCTGTCATCAACAAAATTGATTTGCCTTCGGCCGACATTGAGCGCACCAAGGAAATGATTGAGAAGTCCGTCGGCCTGCCAGCCAGCGACGCCATTGCGGTAAGCGCGAAGACGGGGTTGAATGTGGCCGACATTTTGGAAGCGGTGGTGATGCTGCTGCCGCCGCCCAAGGGTGATCCGGAAGCCCCGTTGCAGGCACTGATTTTTGATTCGTGGTTCGATCCCTACCGCGGCGTGATTGTGCTGGCGCGTATCATCAACGGCCGTATGCGCAAGGGCATGAAGATCCGGCTGATGTCGAATGGAAAAGAATTCGATGTGGAGTCGATGGGCGTGATGACGCCCAAGCCGGTGGAGATTGAAGAACTCTCTGCGGGTGAGGTGGGATTCTTTACCGCGACCATCAAGAACGTGGCCGACAGCAAGGTGGGCGACACCATCACCGATGTGGTGCGGCCCTGCGAACATGCGCTGCCCGGATTCGAAGACATCAAGAGCATGGTCTTCGCCGGCATCTACACGGTGGATTCGCACGAACATGCGATGCTGCGTGATGCGTTGGAGAAACTGCGGCTGAATGACGCCAGCTTTAATTTTGAGCCGGAAAGCTCCGTCGCGCTGGGATTCGGATTTCGCTGCGGTTTTCTCGGCCTGCTGCATCTGGAAATTATTCAGGAGCGGTTGGAACGCGAATACAACCTGGACCTGATTACGACGGCGCCGGGTGTGCGGTACAGAATCACCATGACCGACGGCAGCGTCATCTGGGTGGACAACCCCTCGCGCTGGCCGGAGGTGACCGAGATTGAGCAGATTGAAGAGCCGGTAATCACGGCGAAGATTCTGACCAACGAGGAATATGTTGGCGGCATTCTGAAACTGGTGGAAGAGAAGCGCGGTCGGCAGATGAACTTCGAGTATGTCTCCGAGACGCGTGTGCTGCTGACCTATGAGCTGCCGCTGAATGAAATCGTGCTGGATTTTTACGATCGGCTGAAGTCGGTCTCTCGCGGCTATGCTTCGCTGGATTACCACTTGGCCGGCATGTGGGTCTCGCCGATGGTGAAGATGGACATCCTGATTGGCGGCGACCCGGTGGATGCACTGAGTGTGATTGTGCACAAAGACGCGGCGTATGAACGCGGCAGGCTGTTGGTCTCCAAGATGCGCGAGTTGATTCCGCGGCAGATGTTTGAGGTGGCCATCCAGGCGGCCATCGGTGCCAAGGTGATTGCCCGCGAAACCGTCACGGCCATCCGCAAGAACGTGATTGCCAAGTGCTACGGCGGCGACATCAGCCGTAAGCGCAAGCTGCTGGAGAAGCAGAAAGAAGGCAAGAAGCGCATGAAGCGAATCGGTAAGGTGGATATCCCGCAGGAAGCCTTCCTGGCGGTGCTGAAGGTCGGCGAAGACTAGCCGGATTGCTATGCGATTCTGGGCAGGAAACTGCCCAGAAATGATAGAAAAAACTGCCTATAGCGGCGGCAAGTGTTAATTTCCCTTAACTCGATTTTGTGGAAAGCCGTCAAGACTGGGATTTGAGAATTCTTAGAGAATGGGCAGTGGATATCCCGAATCGGCACCCTGATTTCATGTGTAAGTGATTGATATTATTACGATAAATTCACATAGCTGAATCTGCGCGCGGAAAATGCTTAAAGAATGGTGCGAAGCGCGGGAATTGCGGCTGGCGTAATCCACAAAATTTTCCACAGGATAGCTGACGAAAAGTGGCCGATGAGGACATAAAAAAGGTGTGCCCGTTGGGGGCACACCTTTTTGAAAATTCAACCACTGATTTACTTGCTGGTTGCAGGGCGGGGGGTGGTGCTGCGTGGCGTGGTGGTTGCCGGGTGCGTTGCGGCTGCAGGCGCCGTCGGGGCCGTAATAGTCGGCGTAGAGGCGTTGTAAGCCGCGATAATCGCGTCCGTGATGTCGGTGGAGGGGGCATACCACAGAACCGTGGTCTGCTGACCGCTGACATCCACAACCAGGGTGTAGCCGTTCAGCTGGACATAGTTCACGAGCACCTTGCCGACCTTATCGGCAATCTTGGCGAAGGTGTCCTGAATGTCGTTCTGGTAACGGGTCTGGGCATCATCTGCCTCAAGCTGGAGCTGCTTGTCCTTGGTGTCGATGGTCTGCGAGCGGCTTGCCTTCTCTGCGGGAGAGAGCTTGTCGCCGTCGGCCTGCAGCTGCTTCTTGAGTGAGTCAATCTCGTCGCTGAGCGCCTTGAGGTGCTGCTGGGTCGGCTCATACTTGGTCGAGAGAGCCTGCAGAGCGCGCTGGCCTTCATTGGTGCGGGCAAGTGCGGGCTGGAAGGCAATGATGGCAATCTTGGTGGGGCCGGCAGCAGGTGCAGCAGCGGCAGGCGCGGTCTGGGAAATGGCGGTGGATGTGAATCCAGCGGTCAGCAAGAGGCAGAGCACAGCAGAGATGCGTTTCATGTTGCTTATGAAGCTCCTTAGGTTTCAGATCTGAATCAGCCGGGCGGCCATACCGTGCAGGCACGGTGGAGGCGATTGCTGACGGCCATGCATCGCGTAGCCCCTGTCCCCGTCACATCTCACAAAAGCATCCTCCTGACCGGAAAGGGCAGGATTTTGCAGGGGATGGGGTCGGCGAATGAACTACTTCGAGACACATTGGATTATAGACCATTTCAGAAGCAGCAGGATGTTAGAGGAACAACAATCCTGCCAGCCTCTAGAATGTGGTGCTTACCGTCAGGCGGAAGGTCTTTCTCGGCTCGCGGAGCAGATAGTCTGCACCGTAATACTGGAGCGCCTGCTGGTAGCTATACTCGCCGGCGCCGGTGTGTGAATTGGCGCAGGTGGTCTGCGTGGTGTTGTTGGTGCAGGGGAACAGGGCGCTGAAGGCGGTCTGACCAAGGGCCAGGGCCTGAGGCACATTCTGGTAGAGTCGCACCGGGTTATACGCGTAGTAGAGACGGAAAGGCGCGTTGATGACCGGGAGCATGACGGAGACTTCGCCGCCGACATCGTCGCGGGGCACAAAGTTGGTGCCGCTGACCGTCTTGAGGAAGAACGGGAAGTTGACCGTCTGGCCGCCGTAGCAGGAACCGTTTACATACTGCGGGCAACCGTAGAGCGGGCTGGTGACGGCCGACTGGCCGAGAGTGCTCTCACGCAGCTGCGAGTCGCGCAGATTGAAGTTCATGCCGAAATCGTCAAAGATGGCGAAAGTTGCCCGCTCAAACATCGGGATGCGGTACTCAATGTTGGAGGTGACAGAAGTGTCGCCGCCGACATTGACGAGACGATAGACGGGCAGAGGAATCTGGACGGGACCGAGCGACGGGTTGGTCGGGTCACGCGGAACCGTAGTGCCATCCGGGTTGGTCAGGTT
>CAIZGA010000603.1 GCA_903932385.1 uncultured Acidobacteriota bacterium | reverse complement strand
TTGGCGCCATGCGTGCCATCGCGCAGTTGAAACCTGCCGTCAAAGTCATCGGCATCGTTTGCGCCACAGAGAACATGCCCGACGGTAAGGCGCAGAAGCCCGGCGACGTTCGCACTGCCATGTCCGGCAAGACCATCGAAATCATCAACACTGATGCCGAAGGCCGTCTGGTCCTGGCCGATGGTCTGGCCTACGCACGCAGCCTGGGCGCCACGCGGTTGATTGACGCCGCCACGCTCACAGGTGCTGTCATGGTTGCGCTCGGCAATGTTTACGCCGGCGTATTCTCCAACGATGAATACAGCTACGAGAAATTCCGCAACGCCAGCGTAACGGTGGGCGAACGCTTCTGGCGCATGCCGCTGCATGCCGATTATCGCGAGCAGATTAAGTCCGGCATCGCCGACATGATCAACACCGGCGGCCGTTGGGGTGGTGCCAGCACCGCAGCAGCATTGCTGGAAGAGTTCGCCGAGAAAACTCCCTGGGTGCATCTCGATATCGCCGGCACTGCGTGGATTGAAGACGCTCGCCCCTACATCGCGAAAGGCCCGAGCGGCATTGCCGTGCGCAGCATTATCGAATGGGTCAATAGTTTCGCAAGTCAATAGTTCCGCAAATGAATCCGTACAAGTTTTCAAAACACAAACTCCTCCTGCCAGACATTTGTCAGACAGGAGGAGTTTTTGACTGCGCGTATAACTTGGCCTTTGTTCTCGTTACAAAATCTACTGCCACTGCAGATATCTATCGCTGCAAAACAACTGTCAGGTTCATGCTCATTGCGATGGCTTTGTTGTCCAACGTGGCCGGGGTAAATTTGAATTTGCGTACGGCGGCAATTACCTGCTCATCCACCGCGTTGAAGTACGGCTGAACCACATGGACGCTCTGGGCCTTGCCGTTTGCGCCTACCAACACGCTGACAACCACCTTCGCGTTGTCGGCCATGCCGTTGGCCAGCGTTGCTGTCGGCAATTCCACTTTCACTGCCTGCAGAACGGTAGGCGGAACCACACCGGTGCTGATTCTGTAGCTATGTGTAAGGTTGACTGCGGGTGCCGGCGTGCTGGCAACTGCAGTGGTGGAAACGAACATCGAGGGGAGCAGAAGGCTGGCTGCAAGTATACGACGCATGATTTTTCCTCCGAGAGTTAGTTGTGACCGTCATCAGATTAGCGTCTAACAAATACGACTGTCAAAGGAATTTTGCAAAGCATCTGTTTGCTTCAAGTTAGAAAATTGATATTGTGATTTTTGCTTGGGTTTCTCGAAGTGAGAAGATGCCCGCACACACGCAAATGCGTCGTCGCATGAACAATCTTCATGCGACGGAGGAAGTAAATTGTATGCAGTTTTTCTCTGCTACATC
Source organism: uncultured Acidobacteriota bacterium (assembly GCA_903932385.1). GTDB lineage: Bacteria > Acidobacteriota > Terriglobia > Terriglobales > Acidobacteriaceae > CAIZGA01. Next base: position 154 of record CAIZGA010000603.1, on the reverse strand, counting down.
ACCGGCGGAACATCAATCCCCAGCCAGCCCAGCGCCAGCGTCAACGCACGACGCGTAACCGCAGCCGTGCCCAACAGCAGCGTCTTGCGATTTTCATCCTGCTCATTCAGGATGTGGTGCTTCTGGTAAAACGTGCTGAAGCGCTGCGCCAGTT
>CAIZGA010000602.1 GCA_903932385.1 uncultured Acidobacteriota bacterium | reverse complement strand
TACCTGACCAACCGCTTCACTGCCGAGATGCACATCCGCGTCCCAGCTGGCGAACGAGTGATTGGCAGCGGCTATGCCGGCACTCAAAATCTTCCTGACAATAAAGTCGAGTTCAGCTACAACTGGACCAAGCCCAGCTTCCCCGGCACCATCATCGCGGGAAAGTTCCTCGACCCGGTCAGTGCCAACAGCGCCAGCACCATTCGCGTCTACACGACTGACGCCAACAAGAAATCTGCAGCGGACGTGGCTGAGACCGTAGCCAAAGAGATGGACTACTTCACTACGCAATTTGGTGAGGCCGAGTCCAGCCGCCTGTATGTAGTCGAGTTGCCGAATGACACGGTCAGCGCCTACTGGGCGCCGGAGATAGTAGCACTCGCTGGCTCTCGCTTCCCCTCATCCACTAATTACCGTCTGCTGGCGAACACTGTCGCGCGTCAGTGGTGGTCCAGCAGCGTCAGTCCAGAAACACTCAACGATGCGTGGATAACCAACGGCATGTGCCGCTACGGCGAACTGATGTACATGGAAGACACTGTCGGCCGTACCGCATTTGAAAGTGCCGCCAGCGACGTTGCCGCAGGCGCGCTTGCTTATGACACAACGCCGCTCACTTCCACCGGCCGCCTCGACGTCTTCTCGCCTGACTTCCAATCCATGACACTAGAGAAGGGCGCGATGGTCTTCCATATGCTCCGCTGGGAAATCGGCGATGATGCATTCGGCAAACTGCTGCGCACAATTCAGTTGCAATACGCCGACAAAGGCATTCGCACTGCTGATGTGCAAACGCTGGCCGATGGCCTGAACACCGGCGCCAACCTGACGCCTTTCTTCGCGCAGTGGCTGGATGGAACCGGCGCACCCAACTTCGCCAGCAAATACACCGTGATGCGCCTCGGTGGCAATAAAGGCTTCCGCACCATCGGCACAATTTCGCAGGACCTCGACCTCTTCCGCATGCCGGTGGAATTGCGCGTGGAGACCGAAGGCAAGACCGTCACCAAACGCATTGAAGTCGTCGGCAGTGAAACACAGTTTGTGGTGGACACCTTCGGCCGTCCGCGCCACATCGCGATTGATCCTGACAACTGGCTGCTGAAGAGTACACCGGATATGATGCTGCGCGTTTCCATTCTGCGCGGTCAACAGTTGGCGGCACAGGGTGATTTGGTGGGCGCGATGAAGGAGTACAACAACGCGCTGAATTCAAACCGCAACAGTTCCCTTGCCCACTACCGCATCGGCGAGTTGTATTTCCAGCAGCACAATTATCAAGGCTCGGCCAATGCCTACCGCGATGCGCTGAACGGCGACAGCAATCCGCGCTGGACCATCGTTTGGAGCCATATTCAATTGGGCAAGATTTTTGATATCACCGGCCAGCGTGATCGCGCCGTTGCCGAGTATCGCCAGGCATTGCAGACCAACGACAACACTCAAGGCGCTTTGAATGAAGCCCGCAAGTGGCTCACTCAGGTTTACAAGCCTACAAGCACAACTAACAACTAGCTTGTAGCGATATCCATCGAAGTCACTTCGCAACCCAGCGATAACCAGAATTTACGTACAGCCTCCGCCACATCATCCGGCGTTGTCGCAGTACGCAGCAGACGGACGGATTTCCCTGGCAGGCCCGAGCCTTGCACACCCGGCTGCACGGCCATGCAGCGCGGCGCGCGATAGGTGCAGTTGGAAATATCCGCTATGCCGACACGAATCGCCGGTGTGCAGAGTATCGTCTTCGGCGGAGCCATGCGGTCCATCAGGCAGAAGATTTCCAGCTTCGATTCCAACTCATCGGGAACAAAATCAATCGCCAAATCGGCCTCGCGCACCGCATCTTCCACGGTGGAGACGTAATCAATCTGCGCTATATCTTTCAACGATGCAGCCGACTGAATCTGCAACTCAATCTGAGCACGTGCATTGCGCAAGTTCACCGGCAACACATCTTCCAGCACCACTCGGTAGCCCGCCAGCAGCGCGCGGGCTGCTAGTTCGCGGCCCAGTACGCCGGCGCCGACCACGGCCACCGTGCGGATTTCCACTTCACTCATTTTTATTTGCTTTCGAGTGCGGTAATCAGCGACTCATAACTCGGCTCGGAGGCGCGCACGTGATCCACCACGCGCTGACGTTCCTCTGCGGTCAACGCAGGCAGTACGGAAAGGATGCGGCGCAACGTGGTGGCAATGTCGTCGACGTAGTTCATGGTGCGGATGGCTTCGCCGGAGAGCGGCATGGAGGTCACCTCAGTAGTTGTGTCTGTCATAACTCTATTGTCGTCTGTCCTGCGTGGCGTAGTAAAGCCATGCCTGTGCAAGAAATGCCGTCGCGGAATTATTCCTCAGTCACACCATCGCGATCAGTCGTCTCCATCAGGCGCGCCAGTTGCTGCG
>CAIZGA010000601.1 GCA_903932385.1 uncultured Acidobacteriota bacterium | reverse complement strand
GGCCATCTGCTGATTGCTGATGACCAGCCGCACATCATTGAAGCTCTTGAGTTGCTCCTGAAGCCCGAAGGCTATTCATACGAAACCGCACAAACGCCGGCTGGCGTTATCGAAGCGCTTTCGCACTCTGACTTCGATGGCCTGCTTATCGACCTCAACTACACACGCGACACCACCTCCGGACTCGAAGGCCTCGACCTTGTCTCGCGCATCAAAGAAATCGACCCGCACATCCCCATTATCGTCATGACATCCTGGGGCAATATCGATCTTGCCGTGGAAGCTATGCGTCGCGGGGCCGGTGATTTCGTCCAGAAGCCGTGGGAAAATGCCCGGCTGCTTTCCGTACTCAAGGTGCAGACCGAACTCTACCGCGCCCGCAAACGCGCCCAATGGCTGGAAGCCGAGAACAGAATCCTTCGTGCGCCGGGCGCCCCCGACTTTATTGCAACCGCTCCTTCCATGCGCACCGTGCTGGAGACCATGGCCCGCGTTGGTCCCTCCGGAGCCAACGTACTCATTACCGGTGAAAACGGTACTGGCAAAGAAGTCGTAGCGCAAACTCTGCATCGCCTCTCCACTCGAGCAGCGCAGATGATGGTCGCGCTCAACACCGGCGCACTCTCTGACGGCACATTTGAAAGCGAACTTTTCGGCCATGTAAAGGGTGCCTTCACCGACGCACGTACCGACCGCATCGGCCGCTTTGAACTCGCCAACGGCGGCACACTCTTCCTCGATGAAATCGCCAACATCCCGGTTCGCCAGCAGGCGAAATTATTGCGCGTGCTTGAAACTGGCGAGATGGAGCGAGTTGGCTCTTCCAAAACGGTGAAAGTCGACACTCGCATTCTCTCCGCCTCAAATGCTGATCTGCATGCCGAGTGTGAAGCGGGACGCTTTCGCGAAGACCTGCTCTTCCGGCTCAACACGGTGGAAATTCACATTCCCCCGCTGCGCGAACGCCGTGAAGACATTCCCGCTCTCGCCGCATTTTTTCTTGATCGCTATGCGCGACGCTACCGTCGCCAAATCAAGAGTCTTGATGCCGCTGCCCTGCAGTCAGTGTTGCAATACCCATGGCCCGGCAACGTGCGCGAGCTTGACCACACTATTGAACGTGCTGTTCTGATGTCGCAAAGCCCGTTGGTTGAATCTGCGGACCTTGGCCTCTCCTCGCGAAAATCCTCTACACAAAATCTTGACGAGATGAGCATCGAGGCCGTAGAACAAGTTCTCATCCGCAAGGCGCTAGCACGTGCCAACGGAAATGTAAGTCATGCCGCTGTATCACTTGGGCTCAGTCGTGGAGCTCTCTATCGCCGCATCGAGAAATATGGCCTCTGATTCTCCACCTGTCGCGCCACCCGCTGCAACAAACACAAGGACGATACAGCGTCTGCCGCTAGGCCGCACTCGTCGTCGCATCAGTTTTGAAAAACGTCTGCGCCACCGGTTATACGTTCTCGGTCTGCCACTGCTTGCGCTCTGCCTCTATCTCCTCATCAATCAGAATGCATCGTGGCCAATGCTTGCACTCGCCATGCTCTTCATCTTTCTTGCCTGGGCATTTGCAGTGTCGCTTTTGATGGAGCAAATCATCCGCCCACTGCAAACGCTGTCCAATGTAGTGGCTGCTCTTCGTGAAGATGATTTTTCTTTCCGCGCCCGCGGAGCCACGCGTTATGACGCGCTCGGTGAACTAGCTCTTGAAATTAATGCACTCGCTTCCATGATGCAGAGCCAACGAATCGGCGCTATGGAGGCCGTTGCCCTGGTTGAACGCGTTGTTCAATCCTTGCAGTCACCTGTTCTCGCATTTGACCCCGAAGGCCGCCTTCGCCTCCTGAATGCCGCCGCAGAAAAAGCTTTTGCTATCAATACAGCTACTTCGCTTGGCAAACGTGCACACGAACTTGCTCTTGAACATCTTTTATCTACAAGCGACGGCGAACTTGTTTTACTCACTGGACAGAAGAATCGCTGGATGGTCAAACGCAGTTATTTTCGCCTGGAAGGCATTCGCCACACACTTCTGTTGCTTTCCGACGTTAGCGCAGCTCTGCGTGAAGAAGAACGGGTTGCATGGGAGCGACTCATCCGAGTTCTCGGCCATGAGATTAATAATTCGCTCACACCGATTAAATCCATCGCGAACAGTCTGCGCATGCGACTCGCCGACATTTCCGCCGACGCTGATTTTGAGCGCGGACTCGCTGTCATTGAAAATCGCGCTGAGTCACTCAACCGCTTTCTGCAGGCCTATCGTCAATTGCTCGGCATTCCCGTGCCCAAGCTCGAACCAGTTCCGCTCGTCTCGCTAATCGATCGTGTCGCGCATCTTGAGACCCGGCTTCGAATCACCGTTGCCGCATCTGACAACATCACCATCCGCGTCGACACTGACTTGATACAGCAGGCACTCATCAATCTTGTTCGAAACGCCGCTGAAGCCGCCATGAGTCCAGACACGCTCAGCAGTGATGAGCCGCGCGTTGAAATCGAATGGCAAAGGGACGGCCGCGACATCGTCATCTACATTCGCGATAATGGCCCGGGTCTCTTCAATGAAAGCAACCTCTTTGTTCCCTTTTACACAACTAAACCAAGTGGCACGGGTATCGGTCTTGTTCTCGTCCAACAAATTGCCGAAGCCCACGGCGGCTCCGTTCGCCTTTCCAACCGCGTAGACACCCACGGTTGCACCGCAGAGCTGCGGCTCCCCAACTAGCCTAAAGTGTATCCATTCCGATTAGCTTCATACTCCCCACCCATGATTTATATTTTTACAGCTTGACATGTACTAAGACATCTGTGTATTAAGTTGTCTTAGTATGAAAAAGACAGACACGCTGCAAGGCTCTCTCGACCTGCTGGTATTGAAGATTCTCTCTCGCCAGCCAAAGCTGCATGGCTATGCCATCATGACAGCGATTAAAGCCACCTCCGGCGATGTGCTGAATGCCGAGGTCGGCTCGCTCTATCCTGCGCTTCACCGGATGGAAAAGGCCAACTGGATTCGTGCCGAATGGACGACGAAAGACAGCGGCAGGCGTTCGCGACTTTACCAACTCACCGCGCTTGGGAAGAAGCAGTTGGCAGCGGAAGAGTTACGCTGGCGCACGGTCAGCCTGGCCATCAATCGAGTTTTGCGCGAGGCTTAAGGAGAATTGATATGTCGTTGTGGTCGCGCATCAAGAACACATTTCGTGGTGACCGTCTGAATTACGAAATTGACGAAGAATTCGATTCACACATCGAAGAAGCTATCGCCGATGGCCGTGATCCAGAAGAAGTTCGGCGGACCTTTGGATCCATGTTGCGCCTGCGCGAACAAAGCCGTGACTCGCTCCTCGTTTCTTGGCTTGAAGACCTGCGTGCAGACATCGTCTTCGGCTGGCGCCAGTTGATGAAGCGCAAAGTTTCAACTGCTGCTGCCGTCATCTCGCTCGCCCTCGCCATAGGTTCCTGCACCTCTGCTTTCCGCCTCATCGATGCGCTCTTGCTCCGCCCTCTCCCTATCAAGAATGCAGACCATCTTTTTTCTCTATCGCGCCAACAGATTGATTGGGAGGGCAAACCTTCCATTTTTGACGGCTGGGCGTATCCAGATTTCACCCTCATGCGTGCC
>CAIZGA010000600.1 GCA_903932385.1 uncultured Acidobacteriota bacterium | reverse complement strand
TGCCGTCGGCGCCGAGCCGCTGGCCGTCGCGCACGAATCCCTGAATGTTGATCAGCGCGGTGTTGTTGTTGGGGTAGACGCGGCTCCAATTGCTGACGCCGGGAGAGACCCAGGTTTCCATGCCTGCGTCGGTGAAGGGCTTGATGTCTTTGGCGAAGCCTTCGGTCTGAATGCCGTAGCGCCAGGGCAGGGCAATCATGCCGTGAATCATGTCTGGCGGAAGCTTCTTGATGAGTTCCGGCGAGTGCACGGCTATGTCGCCCCAGAAAGCGACCTTGCGGTTGAGCGGCTTAAGTTGCTCGAAAATCTTTGTCATGAAGTCGAGATAGACGGCGTTCAGACCACGTGCGTCCACATCGGCCTTGGTCTGTCCCTGGCCGAGCTCAACAGTTTCATCGGCGCCGACATGCAGGATGGGCGCGGGGAAAACCTGCGAAAGTTCGGTGAACCAACGCTGAATATCTGCGAGTGAATTCGGCTGGCCCGGAGCGATGACGGAGCCGAAGGGGGCTTCGGCTTCGGTGGCGTATTTTTCCCACAGCAGGATGTGGTGGAGATGGCCGAAGGCCTCCTGCTCGGGAACAATCATGACGTGGTATTTGGCGGCATAGGCGACGAGTTCGCGCGCGTCGGCGGGCGTCATGGCGCCGTCGGGCAGACCGACAAGCGGGTCAACGGCGTAGCCATAGTTGCTCTCAAAATAGGGCGAGTAGACGTTGAGCTTGTACGCGGCGATGGTGCGGACCTGCTTCTTCTGGAATTCGAGCGTGGGGACGGGGCCGCGCGAGAGGTCGTCGTCCATGCCGCGGTACTTCATTGCGGGCCAGTCGCGAATCTTGCCGGTTTCCAGCACCGGTTCGCCATTCTGCATCACGATGAGCTGCTTCAGCGTTTGTACGCCGTAGTAAACGCCAGAGGCTGTGCCGCCAATGATGGTGACGCCAGTGCCGGATGCGGAGAGAACGTATCCCTCTGATTGCATGGCCGGAGAAAAGGCAACGCCGAGCGATGCCAGTTTCGTCTTGGCCGTGGGCGACGAGGCGCGCAACAGCGTGACCGTAACTGAAGCGCCGCCATCAGCACTCTTCACACCGTGTTCCGGCAGGGAAGAAATCAGGTCCTGCGCGGCGAATTTGTCGTCTGCGCCATCACCCGGCACTTCCACGCGAATGCCATTGGCCAGCGAGACAGTGCCGCTCAGGTGCACTTCGCGCGGCATGGGGATGAGCGCGACCGAGCTTGCAGAGGCCGGTTTGGCTTGGGCCAGCACGGCGGGTTGAGACAGAGAAAGGGCTGAGGAGACGAGGAGCAGAGCTGGAATCAGTCGCATAGCGAAAAAGTATAGCAGTTGCCGAAAACCATAAACAACTGGCAGCAGGGCATTTAGCCTAGCCGTCGCGCAATCGGTCGAGTTGAGTGAGGAAGCTGACACCGTGTCGCTTCATGCCGAGCGAGTCATAAAAGGCATGGGCGCGATAGCGCTGTTGCCCACTGGAGAGCATCAACTTGTAACAGTCGGCTTCGATGCATTGCTCGCGGGCGTGTTGCATCATGGCGCGGCCGATGCCTTGGCCCTGACGCGCGGGTGCAACGGCAACATCTTCCACAATGCCGGAGCGGCGGCCACGCTTGGCAAGATTGTCCATGATGAGCAGGGCATAAGTGCCGACGATTTCGGAATCCAACTCCGCAACATAGAGGTGGTAGTTGGGATACTGCGCGAAGACGGCGAAGTGTGCGCGGGCTTCTTCCGGCGTAAAGGGAGTGGCGGATTCGATACCAGCATCGCGATAGAGCGCGACAATGTTTGCGACGTCGTCAACATTGGCTTCGCGAATGGCGAGAGCATTCATGCGAGTGAGGATATCAGCGGCGTAGGCGAGCGGGATAGCTACATATCCATATAGAGCGGGACGGAGGAGCGGAGGCTGGCTTCGCGCTCCCAGTAGTCGAACTCGTCGAGACGTTCCTGCTGGCTGGTTTCAATATGCTCGGTCATCAGCTTCATGGCGAGATCGGCGTCATGGCTGACCACTGCGTCGAGAATGCGGATGTGTTCCTGATGCAGACTTTTCAGCAGCCAGGCCTCATGCCCGCGTCGGTGCGTGGCAAAGATGCGTACCAGCAGGCGTGCCTCGTTAACGGCCTTCTGGATGCGCGGGTTGCCGGCGACGCGGAGAATCATGGCGTGGAAGCCGAGATCGCTGGCAGAGAAACGGTGCATCTGCTCGGGATTCAGTGCGCGCTTGCCGGAGCGGACGAGCTCATCATGCAGCAGCAGGAAATCATCGGCCAGTGCGCGCAGGCGTTCTAATTCAAAGCTGCGAATTTTTGCCGTGGCCGCCTGGCCGATGGCGAATACCTCGAGTGCCTGACGAAGTTGGTAGAGGTGGATAATGTCCTGCCGAGAAAGCTGGGCAACAACGGCGCCGCGATTGTGCGTCTGCTCCAGCAGACCTTCTGCAACTAATTGGCCGATGGCTTCGCGGATGGGCGTGCGGCTGATGCCGAGCTCGCGGGCGATGGCGAGTTCGCTGACGGCAGCGCCGGCTGCAAGTTTGCCCGAGGCGATGGCCTGCTGCAGGTGCTGATAGGCGCGTTCACGGGTAGGTACAGCAGCGCGTTCTTCAGACGCTGGCTTTGGTGCGGGCACCGACTTGCCGACTGCCGGTGCAGGCAGTGTGGCGACGGCGGCGATTTTCTGAATGCTCTTTGCAGCGGATTGTTTACGAGTGGCCATTGGGTGTCGCTCTATCGGTTTCAGGTGGATGCGAAATGTATATCGTTGTCGACAATTTTACCGGGTTGTAGCCAATGATGGTCAACAAATGCGAATCGGCACGGAGAGCGGTGTGAAACCAGGCCGGCGAGTGACGCATTGTTAAGCTTCGGTAAAGCAATGGTGAATGCTGAATGAATACTGCGTGAAAGGGGCCTAAGGCGAGGTCGAATTCTCACTCTATTCATCTTGGTTTGCGAACCTCATAAGCGTAATACGCACAACACAAATAAGAAGGAAAGTGGCATGCAAGCCCAGTTGGGCATGCAATCCCGCGAAGTGGAGCGTGACCATTGGCAACCCAGGATCGTGTGTTGTGCGGCAGCGGCAAGCAAAGACAGCAAACCAAAAACTTGAGAGGCTCAATGAACATCAAACTGAAAGCGATACTGGTCCTTACACTAGCGGGCTGCATGGTCTCCGCCCAAGGCGAAGACAGCGCCGCACCGACGGCGGCAAATGCCGCAGCGAAGAAGAAGGAACCTACGGTAAGCGAGCAGATTCAGGCGCTGCGCGACGAGTTCCAGAAGAAAATTGATGGTCTGCAGTCTGAGATTGCCGACCGTGACGCGAAGCTCGCAGCTGCTCAGGCCGCTGCCGCCGCGGCACAGGCCCAGGCAAGCGATGCATCTGCCAAGGCAGACAGCGTCAGCTCCAGCCTTGCAACCGACAACGCCGCCGTCAGCAAGCTTTCCGGCGCAGTGGACGACCTGAAGATGAACAGCACCAGCCTGGTGCAGACGGTTCAGGATACACAGAAGTCGATTGCGGCTTCGATTTCCAACCCTGACAGCATCCACTACAAGGGCATCACGATTTCACCCGCAGGCAGCTTTATTGAAGCCGCGACAGTGAATCGTACCGCTGCCATTGGCGATGACATCAACACCCACTGGACCTCAGTTCCTCTGCAGTATGCACAGGGTGCTCAGATGGGCGAGTTCTATGGCTCTGGCCGTCAGTCGCGTATCGCTCTGAAGGCAGAAGGCAAGTTGAAGGACGTAACACTGACCGGCTACTACGAATTGGATTGGCTGGGCGCTGGCGTTACCTCCAACAACAACCAGTCGAACAGCTACGTTGTGCGTCAGCGCCAGTTGTGGGCGCGCGCCGCATTCAAGAATGGCTGGAACGTGGTTGGCGGACAGATGTGGTCTCTGGCGACTGAAACCACACAGGGCATGACCAACGGAACGGAAATTCTGCCGGCAACCATCGATGCGGCGTATACCCCTGGCTTCGTCTGGACACGTCAGTTCGGCTTCCGTCTTTATAAGAACTTCGGTTCCAAGTCTGCAGTGGGTCTCTCACTGGAAAATGCTGAAACTCTGAATCCCGCCTGCGTTGCAGGTACGGGCGGTTCCTGCCCCACCAACTATGTGTTCGGCGTGGCCGGTGATACCGGTGGTCTGTATGACAACCAGTCGAACTACTCCTTCAACAAAACTCCGGATGTCATCTTCAAGTTAGCGACGGATCCGGGCTGGGGTCACTGGGAAGCGTTCGGTATCGTTCGCACCTTCCGTAATCGCATCTACCCCTCGGGTGTGTTGCCGTTCAATGACACCGAGGTTGGTTTTGGTGGCGGCGGCGGATTCCGCGCACCGTTGGCAGACAAGAAAATCACGATTGGCCTGAAAGGCCTGTACGGCAACGGCATGGGCCGCTACGGCGACTCAACCATTGCTGACGTGACACTCAATCCGAACACGACCTTTGCACCGCTTCCGGCATTCTCTGCTCTGGGTACGGTGGAAATCAATCCGAACAAGAAGCTGACGGTCTACTTCAACTACGGCGGCGACTATGTATTCCGTGACGTGACCGGAACCGGAACTGGCTATGGTGTGCCGACGGCTACGATGACGGGTTGCAATACGGAAGTCGACTCCGGCAGCTCAGTTTCTCCTGCAGCACCGGCCAGCTGCGGCAACAGCACCAAGGACGTGCAGTCGGGCGTTGTTGGCTACTGGTACAACTTCTACAACGGACCGATGGGTCGCCTGCGTCAGGGCGTTCAGTACAGCTACACCACCCGCAATATTTGGTCTGGTCTGG
>CAIZGA010000599.1 GCA_903932385.1 uncultured Acidobacteriota bacterium | reverse complement strand
ACGCGCGATGAAGCGGCGGCGGTGCTGAGCAAGGAAGAGCTGGGCGTGCTGGGGCCGTATTTTGACATCGGCGAAATTGGCGACATGCACCACAACGCGGCGAAGAACGTGCTGCACATCCGCTTCTCGCTGGAAGAGATTGCGGCGCGGGCGGAGTTGGAAAACAACGAGGCCGAGGCGGTGATTGCGCGCGGCATAACGAAGCTGTATGCAGCGCGATGCAAACGCGAGACGCCGTACATCGACAAGACGATGTATGTGAGCTGGAACGCGATGTGCATCTCTGCGTATCTGCAGGCGGCGCGGGTGATGGACCTGGGCGAGGTGCGGGAGTTTGCGATGAAGTCGCTGGACCGCGTGCTGCGCGAGGCGTGGGACCCGGTGCTGGGCATGGCGCATGTGATTGCGTATGGCGAGACGGGGCGGTCTGCGGTGCGGATTGCCGGCGTGCTGGATGATTATGTATTTACCGCGCAGGCCTGCCTGGATGCGTGGGAGTGCACGGGCGCGATGCAGTATTACCGCGCGGCGGAGCAGATTACGGAAAGTTTGCTGGCGAGGTTTTATGACGCGGCGGAAGGCGGCGGCGGATTTTTTGACACGCAGGTTCCGCTGGACCATGAGAAGCCGTTGGGTGCGCTGGCGGCGAGAAGGAAACCGCTGCAGGACACGCCGACGCCGGCGGGCAATGCAGTGGCGGCTTCGTTGCTGGTGCGGTTGGAATGTTTGAGCGGCAAGGATGATTACGCATTGAGGGCGGAAGAGACGCTGAAGGCCTTTGCCGGCGTGGTGGAACACTTCGGGTTGTATGTGGGGTCGTTCGGGCTGGCGCTGCAGGCGTTGGCGCATCCGCAACTGCAGGTGGTGGTGGTGGGCGACGGCGAGTTGGCGCGGCGGTTGGAAGCGGCGGCGCTGTTCCGCTACGCGGCGAACAAGAGCGTGGTGCGGCTGACCGAGGCGCAGATTGAAAAGCGGGAGATGCCGCAGGCGTTGTGCGAGACGCTGCCGAAGCTGCAGGAGTTGTGGCGCGGGAAGACGTACGCGCTGGTGTGCAGCGGGGCGAGTTGCATGCCTCCGATTACGGATGAAGAGACGCTGATGGGGAGTCTGGCTGAGGCTATGTAAGAGGCAATGCTTAACGGTGATTGCCAGTGATGGCGGGGATAAGGGCGGATAAGGTCAAGGGCTTGAAAGGGTGAAGGCAAAAGCTTCGGGCTTGGCTTGAATATTGCACCCGTTGCGATGGGGATGTGATGGATGGGGCAGACGATAGAAGCAGATTCCTCCGCTGCGCTGCGGAATGACAACTTAAGTTCAACGTCAAAGGCTGGGTCCTTCGTTTTGCTCAGGATTACAGAGTAAAAAAATCAGGATGACAGCGTAAAGCGAAATCAGGATTACAGCGTAAAAAAATCAAGATGACAGCGTACAACGAAAATTAAGATGACAGCATAAAACGAAATTCAGATGACAGCGTACAACGAAAAAGGCCCGCCGTGATGGCGAGCCTTTTTGTTGGCTGTGGTGATTAGAGGAAGAGTGGGGCGAGGACTAGGGTAATCGTCGCGAGGAGTTTGATGAGGACGTGGAGGGAGGGGCCGGCGGTGTCTTTGAAGGGATCGCCGACGGTGTCTCCTACGACAGCGGCCTTGTGGGCGTCGGAACCGCGGCCGCCGTGGGAGCCGAGCTCGATGTATTTCTTGGCGTTGTCCCAGGCGCCGCCGCCGTTGTTCATGAACAGGGCGAGGAGGACGCCGGAGATGGTGCCGACCATGAGGAGGCCAGCGACCGACTCGGCACCGGTGAGGTTGACGGGGATGCCGTTGATGGTGGGCACGTTGAGGGACTCATGGGTGCGGTAAATGTCATTGAAGAAGCGGAAGAGGACGCCGACGCTGATGGGGGTGAGGATGGCGAGCGCGCCGGGAAGGACCATCTCCTTGAGCGCGGCGCCGGTAACGATGTGGACGCAGCGGGCGTAGTTGGGTTTGGAGGTGCCGGCCATGATGCCGGGGTCCTCACTGAACTGGCGGCGAACTTCCTTGATGACGGTTTCCGCTGCGCGGCCGACGGCACTGATGGCGTAGGAGGAGAAGAGATAGGTCAACGCCGCGCCGATGAGAGCGCCGACAAAAACGGGGACGCTGGCGATGTTGATATTGGTGAAGGTCCAGTTGGCGGGCATGACGCCGTGGCCGTCGGCAACTTTGCGGACGACGATGTCGCGAATCTCTTCAAGGTAGGCGGAGAAGAGCAGGAAGGCTGCGAGCGATGCGGAGCCGATGGCGTATCCCTTGGT
>CAIZGA010000598.1 GCA_903932385.1 uncultured Acidobacteriota bacterium | reverse complement strand
CCAATAACGGATAATCTTCAAGACGAATTGTCAGCCAGTAGTCACCATCCGTTATCACCACGCGACCAAAAAACCAATCGGCTTCGGGGTTGTCAGAAACGCTAAAAGCCGTCCAGTAGAACGCCTGTTTATTCAATCTTCCCTCCCTCAATTACGCGGAATTTGCGCCGACGATCCGGGGCGGTTTCATGCGGCGTTATCGGTTGCTTGCCGATAGCAGCGTCGAGCAATTCTCCCATTGACCACACATGATCCGCAATGCCTTGCGCCACCGCTGGCGTTGTTTTCAACGTCTCATGCGTTCGCACAAAATTATAGTACATGACGTACAAAGCCATTGCGGCGCAGTGATTATGGAGCTTTTTTTGAATAGCCGTTGCCAAGCCGCGCAAATCGCTTGCACAATTGCCGCAAGGTCAAGTGCGAACGCTCCACATAAGACGTGCTGATTTCTTGCGGCAACCGTTGACCTCATCGCGAGTCGAGGCGATCTCCGATGAGATCAATACGTCGTTCGAGATTTGCGACTGCATGCCTGCGCGGTCGCCGGTCACGTATGTGATAATTCGCGGCCTCAATGCGACCCTTGCAGTATATGAGGCGTGGCGCGCACCCGCGCTCATTTGCGGCGCATGCTTCTCTTGGGCGGCAGCTTCAATAGCTCGGCAGGTTCAACCTTAAGCACGGTGGCGAGCTTTCCGACGATCTTGAGACTGGCGTAAAACGCGCCCTTCTCAAGCTGGCTCAGGTAGCTTCGGCTCACCTCTGCCTCATAAGCAAGATCGTCCTGCGACAGCCCCTTGGCGTGAAGCAAGCGGCGCAAATTGGTGGCAAATACCTCTCGCAGGTCCATCCGGTAAGCGAGCCGGACTGCTCAAAATATGCACCTCGATATATTGAACAAACGACATAATAGGACGATGCTGCCCCCAACTTAATGAAGAGCTTGGGAGGGCGGCAATGCGCAAATTGTTCGCGATCGTCGGAGCCTTAATGTTCTCTTCGCTCTTTATGCATGGCGCCAAGGCACAAGGGTACGTCATCCAAACCCCAGGGCAGCCGCCGACGAACGTGAATCCAATGCCGGGGGGCGGTTACATCATGCAAACGCCGGGGCGGCCACCGACGAACGTGAATCCAACAGGTCAAGGCGGTTACATCATGCAAACACCGGGAGAGGTGCCGACAAACGTCACCCCCATGCCGGGCGGTGGTTACAGAGTTCAAACGCCAGGGCGATAGCGCCTGAATGAGAACGAAGGTCACTGGCCATGAAGCACATAGCTGAGCAGGTGCTCGCCGTTGCCGACGCAGATTAGCGGAGGACACGATGCTGCCTTTCCTTCATCGCCTTTCCGTTTGGGTAAATGCAGGGCCAGCGCGTCGCGCAATAACGTTGTCTTGGTGCATGGCGATGCTGCTGCTTGCCGGGTGTGGAACGACGCAAACGGCGTGGTTTGATATTACAAATCAACATAGAGATATTGGTCAGCTCAAGATGGCTGCCGCGAGTTGCAATTTGGCGCTTTCGCAGTCAGCCGCCGGTCAGCCCATTCCCGATAGCGCGACTACAACGCCGGGTTTAGCAATAGCTGCTGTTGGCACGCAGATGATAAACCAGCAGAACTTTCTGGATCAGTGCATGACGGCGCAAGGATGGGAAGAAAGGGTAATAACTAAGCAACCCTCACAGCCTGCACAGGGCACCGCTTCAACTCCATATAGTTGTGCAAGCAATCCGGCTCAGTGCACGACATGGACGACGCGGCCTCCAGTAGCGGAAACATCCCAGTCTCCGGAACAACGCGCTGCCACGGCATTTGCTGCAAAGGATTACGTGGGCGGTTTAAAATTGTGCAGAGAGGCGGCGGATAACAAGCGCCCAATGGGCATGGTGTGCGTCGGTTCAGTTTACGCAAAAGGTCTTGGAGTGAAGCAAGACTTTGTCGAGGCTATGAAATGGTACCGACGCGCAGCTGAAACGGGTGACCCACAGGTTATGGCTAGCCTCGGAGGTACATACGCAAATGGAGAATTCGTAAAACGTGACTATAAGGAATCAATGCGTTGGTACCGTAAGGCAGCAGACAAAGGAAACGCAGACGGTGATTATGGCGTCGGCTTAATCCTGATGAATGGTTGGGGCGTCCCGAAGGATTATTCGCAAGCGATGCAATGGTATCTAAAGGCCGCTGCACAAAGACATGCAGGCGCGCAAACAAATATTGGCTGGCTTTATCAAAATGGGCTCGGGGTGCCGCAGGACACGATCACGCAGCTCACCGCACAGCTGTCCAACTCGCACACTGAGCTCAACCAGCCGGCTAGATGCATCACATTCCACTCTCGAAGTCGACGAGGACGCTGAAGTGAAGCTTTATCAAACACTCTCTTTCTGCACTTCT
>CAIZGA010000597.1 GCA_903932385.1 uncultured Acidobacteriota bacterium | reverse complement strand
GCCCACCATCAAAGCGCTGGACGAAGATGCTGCGCACTATTTGATTCGGCAGGTTCGATTGCATCCGCATCAGGTAACCATCTACGCTGCCGGCCCGCTTACCAACATCGCGCTCGCCATATCGATTGACCCGCACTTCGCGGAACTGGCGCAACAGATTGTCATCATGGGTGGCAGCCTGAATCCGCTCACCGACGACCCGGAATTTTCTTCTGACCCGCGCCACGAATTTAATTTCTGGTTTGATCCTGAAGCAGCGCACATTGTTCTGCACGCGCCTTGGCCGAAGATCACACTCACCACGGTGGATGTCTCCATCAAGGCACCGTTCACGAAGAAGCTGTATGACGAAATTTCCCGCTCCAACTCACCTGCCGCGAAATACATAGCCCACTACGCCACCAATCGCTATTACATGTGGGATGAACTTGCCGCATGCGCTTGGCTCAATCCATCGCTCATCACGCGTGAACGCACGGTCTACATGGATGTCGATATTGACCACGGCGCTAGCTACGGCGATACGCTGACGTGGACCGACAAAGTGAAGCCTTCGGTTGACCTACAACTCGTCCACGCGCAGATGGACCTCGATCTGCCGCGTTTCCAGCAAATGTTTATTCAGTTGATGACGCAATAAAAAAGGGCGGGCAGTTTGCCCGTCCTTTTTTTCATCTTGAAGAGTGGATTATTGTGGCGGGCTGCTCTGTCCACCCGGCGGAATGTTGGTCGTTGTCGGCTTGGTCGTTGCAGGACGAACCACTCTGCGGCGACGACGTGGAACTGTTCTGCGGGTTGTCAGCGGTACACGAACCTGCGGTTGAACAGCCGGGCTGACAGGCAACGATCCGGCATAATCCGATTCGAAGTCCGCACCTGCTGGCACCAAGAAGTTCTGCACCGATTTGTTGCCGCTTCCGCCAGTACGGGCTTCAATGCGTGCCGGATCAATTCCCTTTTCCGTTACAAGGTAGTCCTTGGTATTCACAGCTCGTTGAGCCGCCACCAGATTTCCACCCAGTTCGCTCGTCGCTGCATCGCCCACCACGATAATCGTCGAGTCAGGCGCACGCTGGAAGGCCAACGCAACGGAATCCAGACAGGCCTTCGCTTCGTTGTCCACGCGCGTAGGACGTGCACGGTCACGTGCGAAGGAGATATCGCAGAGCGGTTCTGTATGTGCAGCCACAGGCGGTGGCGTGGGCGCATTAATCATGAAGCTCGCCGTCGTCTCGGCGGATCTGCCCATATCATCCACCACATCGCAGAGGACGTTTACCTGTCCGCTGGATAAGCCCGTCGTTGCCAGAGTTGCGGAGTTGCCCCTACCACTGGCCGTGCCGCCGCTTGTCTTGAAGCTGTAGGTCAGCGTACGTCCGGCAGCGCTGTAGCCCTGCGCGGTAATGGTCACCTGCTGGCCCGGCGTAACAATCGACGGCGAAGCAGCGCAGGAAATAGTTGTTGAGCAACGGGCCGCTGGCCAGCAATCCCGCCGCCGCCAGGACGCAGCCG
>CAIZGA010000596.1 GCA_903932385.1 uncultured Acidobacteriota bacterium | reverse complement strand
GGGCCGTTCATCAAAGACAACCTTTCCGTTCTGCTCGTAAACACCGGCGGTTCCGGCGCACCAGCCAAAGCCCCGGTCATTTCCATCGGGCAATAACCGCGCTCCGCCGGTGCGGTGGGCGTCCATCACGGCTTCCAGATCTTGTGCGTTGGCAATTTCCTGACCGTCAATGGCGACGACCAGATCGCCGCCGACGTAAATCGGCGTGTTGCCGAGGTAGGCCTTTTGCGTGCCGCCATGCAGACCGGCGTGTTCGGCGGCACCGCCGGGCAGGGTGCGCTCAATCAGCACGCCGTAATTGGCCACCAGCCCCATTTGTTCGGCCAAATCGGGGCCGATGGAAAGCGGCACAATGCCGAGCGAGGGCCGACGAACGCGGCCATAACGGGAAAAATCATCCAGCACGGCTTTGGCGGTGTTGATGGGGATGGCGAAGCCGATGCCGGAACTTTGGTCGGCACCGTTGGAAGCGATGAGGGTGTTGATGCCGATGACATCGCCGCGTGAGTTGAGCAGCGGGCCGCCGGAGTTGCCGGGATTGATGGCGGCGTCGGTCTGGATGGCATTGTCAATTGGTGTGCGATTGGGTCCGTAGAAAGAACGGATGGCGCTGATGATGCCGGTGGTCATGGTGCCGCTGAGGCCGAAGGGATTGCCGATGGCGTAAACCTTCTGGCCGACGGTGATGTTGCTGGAGTCTGACAGCACGGCGGGCACCAGGTTAGGCGCGTTGATCTGGATGAGTGCGAGGTCGTGGGCCTTGTCCACCGCAATCACTTTTGCCTTGAACTTGTGTTTGTCGTAGAGCGTGACCTCAACCTGTTGCGCGTCTGCAATGACGTGGTTGTTGGTGAGGATGTGGCCTTCTTTATCGAGAATGAATCCGGAGCCTTGACCCTCTTGCGGCACGGGGCCGTAGAAAAAATCAAAAGCAACGGCGTGCGAAGTAATGTTGACAACCGAGGGCAGCGCTTTTTTGTAGACGCTGATGTTGTTCTGCTCTTCGGCATCGTAGGCGGGGGCCGCGTTGGCTTCGGTCAGCTCCACACCACTGCCCAATGTATGAGTGAAGAGATTGTTGCCGGCGGGAAGGTGCAGCCAATGCGACAGGAAGCCGCTGGGCAGCGAGGCCGAAGTGAGATACATAAAACCGCCGACGAAAAATATCACCAGCAGTAGACGACGAAGATTCATGAGTGCACCTCAATCTGTTGGCGGGACGGCCCGGATTGCCGGCCTGAAACCAGCCTGCCTATATTTTATCCAGACACGGCAGAAAATTTTTCACCGGAATATAGACGCGGCGTGGCGGCGAAGGGAATCAGTGTTCCCGCGCCAGTTCGCAGAGTTCAACGAAAATTTTGCGAACCTGCTGCTGCAGATTTTCGAGCGAGCCGGAGTTGTCGAGGATGTAGTCACAGCGCGGCGCTTTTTTTGCATCGGGAATCTGGTGCGAGAGGCGTTGGCGGGCGTCGGCTTCGAGTGCGGCTTGCTCCTGCGGAGATACGGTGCGGCCGGCGAGAGTGCGGGAGACAAACCGTGCCACTTTAACTTCATCGGGCGCAACCACCAGCAGGATGCGATGGAAGCTGCGTTTGCTGTCGGCATAGGCGCTTTCAAAAATCAGCGCAGACTCAACGATGGCGACGGCGTGGGGATGCGATTCGGCAATCTGCGTAAGCCAGTCCATCTGTACGGCGATGACGGCCGGATGCACGATGGCATTGAGTTGGTCGAGGCGCTGTTCAGAACCTTCCCCGGCGAAAACAATTTGCGCAAGTTTGGGGCGGTCAATCTCGCCGGTGGGGGAGAGAATTTCAGGGCCGAAGCGGGCGACGATTTTGTCGAATACATCCTCGCCTGGGTGCATCAGGTCACGCGCGACTGTGTCTGCCTTGATGACGTGCGCACCGAGCGCGGCGAACATATCGGCAATGGTGGATTTGCCGCTGCCGAGACCGCCGGTGAGGCCGACGCGCAGCATCAGCGACCGGCACCGGTGAAGGGTTGGAGCGACTGGCCGCGACGCATGCGCGCAGCGTGCACGGTGTTGACCATCAACATGGCGATGGTGAGTGCGCCGACTCCGCCCGGAACCGGGGTGTAGGCGCTGGAGAGCGCGAAGGCGGCGGGATGAATATCGCCGACGATGGTGTAGCCCTTGGCGGTGAAATTTTCTTCACGCGCTTTGTCGCCGTCGAAATATTTTTCAAACTCCGCGCGGTCGCTGATGCGGTTGATTCCGATATCAATCAACACGGCGCCGGGGCGGACCATTTCCGGCGTGATGAATCCGGGGACGCCGATGGCGGCGACGAGAATATCTGCATGGCGAGTGTGGTGGGCGAGGTCGCGCGTCTTCGAGTGGCAGATGGTGACGGTGGCATTCTGCTGCAGCAGAAGAACGGCGGCGGGTTTGCCGGCAAGGTCGCTGCGGCCCACGATGACGGCATTCTGCCCGGCCATGGGGAGATGGCTGCGTTTGAGAATCTCAATCACGCCGGCGGGTGTGCAGGGCGCGAGTGCAGGGCGACCGGTGATGAGTCGACCAGCGTTGACCGGATGCAGGCCGTCGACATCTTTGGCCGGCGAGATGGCATCGAGCACGCGTTTTGTATCGACATGTGAAGGCAGCGGAAGCTGGACGAGGATGCCGTCAATCTCATCGCGCGCGTTGAGCTGCTCGACGATGGCGATGAGTTCATCGGTGGAGACGGATTCCGGCGGCGTGAGCATTTCGCTGAAGATGCCGAGTTGCTCGCAGGCGCGCACTTTGCTGCGGACATAAATCTGCGAAGCGGCAACGGAGCCGACGAGGACGACGGCAAGGCCGGGACGCAGACCCTGCGCGGTGAGATGGCTGACTTCTGCGGCTACTTCTGACTTGATTTCTGCGGCGATGGCGTTGCCGTCGAGAATTTTCGCTGGGCTGGATGTACTCATGGTTGTAGGTCGGCCTGTGGTGCAAGGCACAACTGTATTATCCCACTGATAGCAGTGGGGCAGCAGGAGAAGCGTGATGGAATCCGATGGCGGGTTTCCGCGTAAATCTCTCCAGCGGGCCGGTAACGGGGAAGAAACGATGCAACCGAGGCGGAATTCCTGCGTCTAATACTCAAGTGTGTTGAGCAGCGGAACCAGAGCGAGGGGAGCAGCCATGGCGATGTTCAGCGAGAAGTTCAACGAACTGGAATTGCAGAGCCTGCGCGAAGACCTGCAGCTTTCTGGGCTGGACAGCTGGCAGGCGGCGGAGATGGTGAGCCTGTTTCTCTCCAGCCGCGGCTATGGTGTCTCCCGTGAGAGCGCGCATGAAGCGATGGCGCGCATGGAAGGCAGTCGATGCAGTGTGGCATGCCTGGGCGATGAGTTGGAAAAACTTGCGCTGGTGATGTAACGCGCCAGACAAAAAATCCCTATTCGTATTTGAGAGTTTCCACCGGATCGAGCTGCGCGGCACGATTGGCCGGCAGTGTGCCGAAGACCACGCCGACGACGACCGAGGTGGAGAGTGCAATCACTGCGGACCACGGCGAAATGGGAATGCTGAAGGACGTGAAGAGATTCACGGAGATAGGCACCGACAGGCCGAGGATGGTTCCAACCAGACCGCCGCTGAAGGAAATGAAAACCGCCTCGACAAGGAATTGCATGCGTATCTCACGTGATGTGGCGCCGAGTGCTTTGCGGATGCCGATTTCATGAACGCGCGCCTGCACGTTGGCCAGCATGCTGTTCATGATGCCGACGCCGCTGACGATGAGCGTGATGGCGGCGGTGAGCGCGAGCACGATGGTGAGTCCGTTCAACAGGCGAGCGGCCACGGACAACATCTGCGTCATGGTGAAGACGTTGAAGGCCGTGTTGGGGCGATGGCGCGAATGCACCACGGAAACGATTTCTTTTGAGCCGGGAATGACATCGTCGCGGCTTTCCATCTTGAAGTACATCTCCTTCACCGTGTTGGTGCCGGTAAAGTACGTGGCGACTTCGTAGGGAATCAGAATGGTCTGCAGATCGATTTCCGTCTGGCCGTAGGTGTCAATGCTTTCTTTGAAGGTGCCGATGACGGTGAAGGGAATTCCGCTGAGTGAAACCGTGTTGCCGACGGCGGCTTCATCGGATCCATACATGGCTTTGGCGAAAGGCTCGGTGACGACGGCAACTTTGGCGTGGGTGCTTGCATCTTCATCGTCAAAAAAACGGCCGGTGACGATGGTAAGGTTGCGGACGATTTTGAATTGCGGCGCAACGCCCAGGCAGAGAATGTCATGAACAACGCCGCCCGGCATGCTGATGCGGTCGCGCATCTCCAGCACCGGCGATGCGGCAATGATGTGCGGCACACGGTCGACCACGGCGGCCAGATCGTCGCGCGTCAGATAGTCGGGCGTGATGGTGTTGGCGGGGCCGGGCGTGGTGCCGCCGGCCCAGGTGAGTTCGACCGAATTCGGCATGATGCTGTCGAGCAGGTAGAGCGCATACTGCGTGCCGGTGAGTCCGATGGTGACGACGAGAATGATGGAGGCCGAGCCGATGACCATGCCCAGCATGGTGAGCAGAAAGCGGACCTTGCTGGCGCGGAAACTATCCACCGCCAACGTGACGATTTCACTGAAGAGCATGGTGGTGCGGGCGCTGGCCAGCGTGTTCTCAAAACTGGTCGGCTTGTGGTTCGGGGTCGTCAATGGGTCGTCGGTGTCTTTCGGGCTACGTTCATTGTAAGCTGCCTTGGCCATGATAGGCAGATGCGCGGGCAGGGGATTCGATGCGGCAAATGCGGGCAGAGGCCAGTATATGATTGAAAACGGGGAGAGGTGGCCGAGCGGTTGAAGGCACCGGGCTTGAAAACCGTCGTACCTGTGAGGGTACCGTGGGTTCGAATCCCACCCTCTCCGCCATATTCAATATGTGCGATTTATTGCATGCCGATGCATTGAACGCTAAGCGCTACAAGTTGAGAGTTGGCTGGTAGAGTAACTGGCAAATGAGGGGTTGCGTATGCTGCGCATCTTCCCAGCCATCGCAATAGCAGCGATGGATGGGGCACCCGATGTATCGCTATATGGAATGGGTGGCCCACCCGCCATGAAGGGAAAATAGCGACAATGTTTAATGAGCTAGGAACTAACGAAGATTCAAAGTCTCGCGAAAAAGAGACTAATGACGACAACACACGGTTCACTATTATTTTAGGAACGGTGTTTGTGATGCTGCCCTTTTTACTTATTGGAAAAATCGAGATAGGTCTTTCAGTCGGTATTTGCTTAGGAGCTAGTTATCTCGTCGTAAAGCTCAACTGGAGATTAAGAAAACATTTTTGGTTCCGTGCTGCGATTGCTCTTGCATTCTTAGTAGAGTTGCCATTGGCGCTCATAATTCCATGGCATGCGTTTAGGGCTAATAAAATAACTATTTTGCCATTTCTTGTAATTGCTTGGTTTGTTACATATGGAGTTGTAAAGTTATTCGAAACGTTCTTTGGGAAAGCTAGTTCTTCAGTCGATGAGGAATTATAGGGCGGGTGGCCCACCCACCAAACCATGATGGAGAATCTACAAACACTCAAAGCGGTACTCCCTTACGCCCATGGCAAGACGATAGGCGGCGAACCAGCGTTCGTGTGCCCTGAAGTAATGGATGTTCTCGCGCTTTGCACAAAGCATGAAATAGCGGTTCTGGGGGTCGAGTTGTTCAAGGCGAGAACCGATGGGTATAGCACAGAGGGTATTTCGGTCTATGACATCCCGCTCAGAGATCAATCCTGGGCCGAGTTCGTAGCCCAGAACAACAGCTTAGCCCTAGAGTTCGTTAAGAATAATCAGGGTGGGGACGATCATTTTTATCTGCTCACCGCTTCGTTGCAAGCTGAGTACCCCAGCCTTCAGAGTCAATAGTTCTCATCTTGAGTGCTGGCAGGCCGTCCTTCTTGGGCGGCCTAGTCTGCGTCTGGGAGGCCCGTACACGCGCCGGTGGTGTCCCTCGCCAAAATGACATCCGGCCGTAAAAGTGGCCTGAGGAACGAGTCCAGAACTATGTAACTATGTAGGTTCAGCGGGTGAAACGGCACCATCTGAATGTGCGAATTATTGCATGCACACCGCTACAAGTTGAGAGTGGGTAGGAATATGTGGGTTGCTCTGATAGAGTAACTTGCAAATGAGGGGTTGCGGATGCTGCGCATCTTCCCATCCATCGCAATAGCAGCGATGGATGGGGCACCCGATGTATCGCGTTCACTAATAGCGTGGGCCACTCGCCCGCACCTGGCGTGGGCCAACTCATTTCCGGAGCCTCACTGGGTTGGGATATTTACCAGACGATAAAGGCGGTCGGAAAATGTCAATAACAAGCGATATCAAGGACGACATCAAAGCACTTCAGCAGATGCGCTTACCGTGGTGGGGCGTGCTGTGTGTGGTTGTCAGCTCTGCGCTGATTGCTTGGCTATTCGATCATTTC
The DNA here is from genome assembly GCA_903932385.1 of uncultured Acidobacteriota bacterium. Lineage (GTDB taxonomy): Bacteria > Acidobacteriota > Terriglobia > Terriglobales > Acidobacteriaceae > CAIZGA01. Next base: position 55 of record CAIZGA010000596.1, on the reverse strand, counting down.
GGAAGATTTGAGCTTGCGAGACCAGTACTGTACAGCATCGGGATGCTTGGTGTCG
>CAIZGA010000595.1 GCA_903932385.1 uncultured Acidobacteriota bacterium | reverse complement strand
GAAGTCCACAAGCTGCCGGGCGAACGCCTGGACGCGCTGCTCCAATCTCGCCAAGTCGGCTTCAATCTGCGTCCGCAGCAGAGTCTTCATGCTGTTGTTGGTGAACTGCGCCCGCAGCTCGCCAACCGCGCCAGCGGGGTCTTTGAAAAGGCGGGCGAGTGCCACGCCTACGCCCGTCTTCGACCTCGCCCCTTCGAGAACGATGCAGTAGAAGATTTCGACCTGGTAGAGATGGTCGCGCTTCGCTTCAAAGAATTGCCGCCGCTGCTCAATGGCGGCTTCCACAACGGCGTCGTCATACGACGCGAAGGGAATCTCCGGCCGGTTCTGCTTGAAGAGGTACTGGTAAATATGGAAGCCTGGGCCAAAAGCCTTTAAGGCGGCCTCCAGCCGTTTGACCGCATACTCCTGGTCCGCGTGGTCAAGGCTCTCGTAGTCCACGCCGGGAACGTGCAACACCATCCCAAGATCGCCAGACTTCGTAAGGAACGTCGTCTCGTTCCAAAACCCATAGAGGTTGATGTGGTCGTTGAGAGAGGCGCTCTCCCTCCACGGCTTGAGGACTCTATCGAGGCGGAGCATCAGACCACCTCCACACGCGGGACACCCTGCTTGGCTGCGTCATAGCGGAGCTTGTATTTCTCGGATTTGGCAAGGATGCGAAGAAATGCCGGATCGCTCGCGGTCACCCAATAACCGAAGGCATAACCTCCGATGAAGACGGCAATACCGGCAAGAATCGAATTGAAAATGTTGAACGTGCCCACCGCGCCGACGCAGACGAAGTAAAACAGAGTGCGCTCGACGCCTAAATACGTGAGGGGCTTATGCAGGCTCTTGAAGACCCGGTTGCTCCGGCGGCTTGTGGTGTGTGTCTGCATGAAAGCCCCTCACACTTGAGAAGTTGGCGCGTGACGATTGAGAGGTAGAAAGCGGCTGTGTTTAGGTTCCCCACAGCCAGCTCAGTACGTTGGTCGCCATCACCGCGATTCCGGTGCCTGCGGCGACTCCTGCAAGCGTCTTCTTCGCGCCGGGTTCTCCGTGCGCGAAGCCATAGCCGCCAATCACAATCGCGATCAAGCTGGCGACCTTTGCGACCGTGCCGGTGAATAAGGTTTGGAGTGAAGTGAGTCCGCTGTCGAACGGCGAACCAGACTGTGCATACGCGGCGATGGGGAGGAAAACGCATACGGCGGCAAGCAATGCGAATGGATGAATCCATCTGCGAACTGCCTGGGCTGTCTTCAGCGGAATTACGATTCGGATGTTACGGGACATCGGCACCTCCTGCGACTGAGTTCAGTCGGGATATGCCGAGACATTAGGCGCGATTTCCAAGCTCGTCCAATACTTTATTGCGATGGACGGCCATGCTTAAACGAGATGGCAAATGAAGATGAGTCGCAACGTGAGAAGTCTCACGACGATGTGTTGTTTTGTCCGCCGAAAGACAACCGCTGCTGCTCTTGCTTCTCTCGCACTCGTTGAGGTGGTTTCTTTGGCGAGCTTGGCTCTGCAACAGAGAATCGCTTCTCAAGATCGCGAAGCAACAAAGGAAGGGCCTCTTGATCGTGTTCTTTCCGATAGGCAATCGCTGAATCAATTGTCCAATTGACGCCTTCGATCGGCCTGGTTGTGAGGTCTTCATGTAAGGCTTCACTTTGACGTATCAGCGCGATACAGAGGCGTTCCCTGACCATCCATTGCACATGCTCCGAATTGAATGTGGGGTTGGAAATCTTCGGATTTATCCCTTGCGCTTCCAGCATCTCCAAGAGCCGTTGATGCGCCCTCGGATGGTGTCTCGGATCGCTGAAAATTGCGAGTCGTCCATTCAACGATTCAGCGGGCAGCTTGTCTTGCTGGGCCAATGGGTCGTCTTTGCGAACGCACACCACCAACGGCTCGTGCATCACAGGCTGAATGCAGTAACCATCTGGTAGCACCGGAAGAGTCACGAGCGCAGCATCCAATTCAGCCGCTCGCAAGCGCCTGATTACATCCTCAGTGTCGCCGTTTTCAGGATGAATATTGCCCTTCGGAAACAGGTCACGGTAGGCATCGCACACCGTCGAAATCACTTGATGTTCAATGAACGGCGTAAAGCCAAGTCGAAACGGGCGCATCGTCGACTGGTGGATGGCCTGCACCGCCTTGACGACATCTATACGGGTTTGGAGCAACTCACGGGCGAATCGGAGGAGGGATTCGCCGGCGGGTGTGAGGCTGATTCCGGCACGATCCCGCTCAAATATCTGGATGTGAAGGGCATCCTCTAGCTCGTTGATCTGTCTGCTGAGAGCGGACTGAGCCAGCGGAATGCGCGTCGCTGCGGCAGTGATTGTGCCCTCTTCCGCAATTGCGACAATGCTTTTGAAGTGTTTGAACTCAAGGTGATCGTAGACGCTCAATGGACATGCCCCCCGAAACTCTAGTAAGCGGTGGTGCTGCCGTAACGAGACTTCCATCCCGTAACTTCTTCCACTTCAATTAGAACCAAATTGGTAAACAAAAGTTGCGCGATTCAAGGCAACCCTATGAACCCGCAAATAGTAAGACGCAGAAAACCCCCATCTCGTTTAAGCATCGCCAGCCATCGCAATAAAGTATTGGACTCACGGGCTTGCCGTGGCTAAAGCTCAACGGACAGGCAATCCGCGACGGCTGAACCGGAGGATGCAGCGTGAGTCTCAATTTGATTCAAGAACTCGAATCCCGGCACGGAGCGATGAAGGTCTGCGACCTGACTGAACTCCTGGGAGTGGACGACAAACACATTTATCGGATGGCGGCACGGGGTCAGCTTCCGAGTTTCCGGGTCGGCGGCGCTGTCCGATTCGATCCCCAAGAGGTCGCAAATTGGCTGCGGCTCAAGTACGGGCATCAACCCCTTCCAGCGAAAAAGGGGCCTCGAAGAGAATCACGGCTTTCTAACGATGCGTCGAACTCAGCGATTGCTTCATGAAGGATTGCCGGTCGTCGGTGGCATGGTAATGTGGATTATCATCCTTCTTGGGGTGCCACTTCATGCCAAACCTGAATCGCGCCGATATTGTGCAACGAGAAACCGCCCTCGTCGCTGCTATTGAGAAGATGCTGCCAGACTTTGCTAAAGCCTGCCGCGCACCTCAACCTCAAGTTGTAATCATGCACCAGGATGCGTTCGCTGCCGACTATCAGGAAGAGGAATACCGACTCATTGGCATGGCAATAAAATTCGCCGGCCTTTGTGGCAAGGACGTCACCATCCACGGCACGAATCGTGAAACTGTCGATCAACAAACGATCGTGCATTGATGCTTAGCCCCTGTGCATCTACCGACGAAGCTCTGTTCTGCAAAATTCATTCTGTAGAGTCGTTAGACTGATCAGAAGTTTCTTCTGGTTCATCCAAATTATCGAACCCCATCATTCCTACGCCGTTTGCATAGTCCCCCCGCAGGAAATTCCGTAGCTTCGCTTCCATACGACGGGTATTTGCATCCGGCTCGGGTAATTTTGGGATGGCCTCGGCAAGTCTACGCAGGTCCGCCATGCTGATTTTTGCTTCCACAAAGGGCTCAGTTGGCATTTGATATATGGCATTTGGAAGCAGG
>CAIZGA010000594.1 GCA_903932385.1 uncultured Acidobacteriota bacterium | reverse complement strand
ACACGCCGTTCTGCTAAGGCCATTGGCAAGATGAACCCGATTAAATACGCCACAAGCTGACCCGAGTGATAACTTTAAAAGAATAAACCCTTAATATCTCATGTCGCTAGCTCACTCTAAGTATCGTCTGTCGTGTCTAGGGTCAAACATCGTTCTGATTTTCTTGATAGCATGGATTGGCATCGGGGTGGGCCACGTTGCAGCACAAGCAGCTCAGTATGAAGGATTGGTGGTCTCCAGGGCGACCCTTTCAGACACTGCTAAATATTACACAGGCCTACTATTCAGGGGCTACAAGGATACCGGAGGGTGGCTGGCCTTTGAAGTCGGTCAAAAGAAACCCATCGAAATTGAGAAGGGACTCATCGTAAAGATGATACACTTCGACAACACTGGCATAGGGAACGCATTCAGCGCCAACCTCACCAGTGACCAAGATGTCCAACGCATATTAGTCTTCCGGGATTATCTCAAATCGACAACGGCAGATATGCCCACCCTCACTAAAACGGTGAAGACACTCTGTAATCTCCTTGAAAATGACCTTGCCATGTACCGTTCTGGCAACATCCGGATCGGCGGGAGATGGAGTGATAAGCTTGCCTGGGAACGGGCCAATGCAAAAGTCTCTGCAACAACTCAGATTTTGAATGGGCAGGCCTACCAAAATCCCAAGTTTGTTTCGTTCAAAGACGAAACCCTGACGTTGGCACACGAAGGCGGAATTGCGAAAATAGCGGTCAGTGCCATGAGTGCGAAAGAGAAGCAGCAAATCGCGGCCTCTTTGAAAATCGATCCTGCAATATTTACGCCACCTGCGCCAGTTGCAACAGTATCCATGCCTGCGCAAGTTTTTGAACCCGCAGTGGTGGTCAAGCCCAAGCCTGTTCCTCCAACCGAACCGGTGCTACCTCCTGCACCTGAGCTGCCGTCTTTCATTGAGGGAGAATCTATTGGACGCGGCAGTTCGGAGAATGTTGCCGTGCGTCATGCCCGGCGGCAGGCGGTGGCTGATGCGGTCAAAAAGTACCTCAAACTGACCGATGGTAGTTTGGCAGCCAATGATCTGGAAAACAAAGTCAATATGAACATTGATAGTCTCGTCGATGAGCAAGAAAAGATCGCCATGAAAAGCGACCTACGCAATGTGGTAGTGATAATTAAATATCGGATTGAGCGCAACCAATTCGTCAAGCTGCTAGCTGAAATGAAATTGATCAGGATGTGACCTTGAATCAGGCTCCGCGCATCCAATATGGTTGATAGGCTTTCGACCAGAAGTGCTCCGAGATAGAAAGATGCGTTTTCGGATTGCTTATCCAACGTTCAGCCCAGTAACGTGGAGGCAATGATCCTAACGTTCTCCCGGCAGGACGAGGCGATAGCTAAAAAGAACTCGATGATGGCTTGCCGCCATCATCGAGCCTGCTTTTCTTCATGCAGACAAGCCAACATGGGTATCGAGCAGGCCATGCAACGCCTCCGTGCGTTTCGGCAACTCCGCCAGATTGCCTTCCTTCAGCGATTCAGTGAACGCGTTGAACAAGCTCCACACGTTTCGTCCTTCAAAGGCATCATGCCGTGGCTCGCGCCACTCATGCAACACGGGTGGGATGAGACGGTTGCTGCACACGCCGACATCCGTGGCGCGGATGACCAGGTCATGGGCTTCGATGTCGGTGATTATCGCCTCCTTGTAGGCAGCGATGCGTTTGTCCTGATCATGCCATTTCGCGAGCAGGAGTCCGATGGAACGGCTGACAAGTTGCGGCAGATCGCGCACGATGAACCGTGTGTGTT
>CAIZGA010000593.1 GCA_903932385.1 uncultured Acidobacteriota bacterium | reverse complement strand
TTCAGCTGATTTTTGCCCCACTCAGCAAGCATTCGCGCAGATAAAGGAGCCGTACCCATGCCCATACAATCGACACCCAACATCTGGTTCAACGGATCCCTGATTCCGTGGGAGAAGGCCCAGATTCACATCATGTCGCATGTGGTGCACTACGGTTCCTCAGTATTCGAGGGCATCCGCTGCTACACGCAGCCCAATGGCGCGGGCATTTTCCGCCTGGGCGAGCACATGCAGCGTCTGCTGGACTCAGCCAAAATCTACCGCATGCCGCTGCCCTACACTCTGGAACAGTTGAACTCCGCCGTGGTCGACCTGGTAGAAGCCAACGGCGTCGCGCCCTGTTACATCCGCCCCATCGCCATCCGCGGATACGGCGAGATCGGCGTCACGCCCAAGGGTTGCCCCATTGATATTTACGTCGCCAATTTCCCCTGGGGCAAATACGTCGCCGGAGACAACGGTGCCGATGTCTGTGTTTCCAGCTGGAACCGCCTGGCCCCGAACACCATGCCGTCACTGGCCAAAGCCGGCGCAAATTATATGAACTCGCAACTCATCCGCATGGAAGCCGATGTAAATGGTTATGTGGAAGGCATTGCGCTGGATGTGAACGGCTACCTGTCGGAAGGCTCCGGCGAGAACCTTTTCATCGTTCGCAACGGCACCATCTATACCACGCCGCTGGCCAACTCCGTTCTCTCCGGCATCACGCGTGACTCGGTTCTTACGCTGGCCCGCCACATGGGCATGACGGTCGTGGAACAGGCCCTGCCCCGCGAGATGCTCTACATCGCCGACGAAGTATTCTTCACCGGCACGGCCGCAGAGGTCACGCACATCCGCTCAGTAGACAAAATTCTGGTCGGCAAGGATGGAACCATCGGCCCAATTACCAAGCAGTTGGCTGATGAATTCTTCGCCATCGTCAACGGCCTCAAGCCGGACCGCTTCAACTGGCTCACACCGGTCAAGGTTCGTGTGGAACAACCAGTCGGCGCATAAACCAGTCATCATGATGCAAAGGGAAAAGGCAGCCACTTGGCTGCCTTTTCCCTTTGAACTTTACTCTTTGCGTTCATTCCAGCCGGGCAATTCCTGCGAACCGGTAATCAGCCGTGAGCCGCCTTTGAAGCGGGAGTAGGTCCATAGCCATTCCAGAAACACGATGAGGCGATTGCGGAATCCGATGAGGAAAAAGACATGCACCGTCAGCCAGACCAGCCACGCCGGTGCACCGCTCCAATTGGCTTTGAACGGCCAAACAATGCGCGCCACGGCGGCCTTGCGTCCGATAGTGGCCATGTCGCCCTTGTCAAAATAACTGAAGTCGCTACGGCTCTTTCCGGCAATGTCAGCCTTGATAAGCTTCGCAGCGTGGTCGCCCATCTGCATGGCAGGCTGCGCCACTGGAGGTATCACGCGGCCGTTGATTTCAATGTGCGCCAAATCGCCGCAGACAAAGATTTCAGGATGTCCCGGCGGGTTCATGCGCGGGTCAACAATCACGCAGCCGTTTTTGTCCGTCGGGAAACCGAGCAGTCTGCCCAGCGGAGATGCCTTCACACCAGCCGCCCATAGCGTCACCACAGATGGAATTGTTTTTTCTCCCACATACACATAACCCGGTGCCATACCCGTCACCATGGTGTTGACGTGAACCTCTACGCCGATTTTTTCCAGCTGGGCCTTGGCGCTGGCAGACAAATCTTCCGGATACGCATTAAGAATCCGCGGCAGTCCTTCAATCAGCATCACGCGTGCGCGGGATGGATCGATGTAATGAAAATTGTTTTTCATGTAGAGCCGCGCCGTATCGGAAATGGCTCCGGCCAGTTCCACGCCGGTGGGTCCGCCGCCGATGACGACAAAATTCAACTCAGGATGGTTGCCGGTCTCGAGCGCCTCGCGCTCAGCCAGTTCAAAGGCCAGCAGCACACGGCGACGAATCTCCACCGCATCCTCAATGCTCTTCAGGCCGGGCGCAATCTCTGCCCATTCGTCGTGGCCAAAGTAGCTGTGCGTCACGCCGGTTGCCACCAGCAGCCAGTCATACTCCAGAGAATTTCCTGAACCGAGAATCACTTTGCGCGCTTCCAGATCAAAGCCCGTGGCCTCGTCCATCAACACACGCGCATTCGGCTGCGAACTGAGAATGCTGCGAATCGGCTGTGCGATATCGCCCGGAGAAAGCACGGCCAGCGCCACCTGATACAACAGCGGCTGGAAGGTGTGGTGATTGCTTCTATCCACCAGCGTAATTTCCACTGGCTGCTCCGCCAGCGCCAACGCTGCGTGGATTCCTGCAAAGCCGCCGCCGATGATGACGACCCGTTTGCGCGCAGATTTCGTTGCGTTTGCCATATCAATATCCGCCTGTGGCTTTATTCTTTCACGCGGAGATAACGACGCGATGTGAGTTGCATCACAGGGTTTTATGCAATGAAACGACTGGCCTTATGGATTTTTTGTCACCATAATCTGGGTTGTCGCTGCGGTTCCGGCTGTCGCCACCATCGTGGTTGACTCCGCAGTGTTCGCCAGCTGCAGCACCGGTATGCTCACTTTTCCGCTGCCATCCGTAGTGAATGAAGTGCTGACCGATTTCAGCAGCGGCGGAGTCGCACAACGCCCCGGCCCGCTACACGGTTCCTGCCATCCATAAATCGATTGCGACACCTGAATCGCTGTTCCCGAAATGGGCACGCCCGTGCCGGAAATTAACTGCAATACCACCGGCACAAAACTTTGCGACTCGCTAATCTGCTGCCCGCCGCCGCTCACCGTGATGAACTCTTCACTGCCGCTGCTGCCCGAACTGCTATTGGCCACATACGTCAACCCGCCGGAAATAATTGCCACCCCGCCGGTCGTCGCATCACTCACCTCAACATCCACCGCCGTGCCGGCACTCACGCCGCTCAGCGAACTCAACGCCGGCGCCTGCACCACCATCTGTGAGTCTGTCACAGACAACACCGTCGCCGTCACGCCGCCAATCTGCACTTCATTCCCTGCGCGAAATCCCATGCCGTTGATGGTTAACGCGCCGCCGGCCGTCGCAACCATCGCAGGCTGTAGATTGTCGGCATACAAC
>CAIZGA010000592.1 GCA_903932385.1 uncultured Acidobacteriota bacterium | reverse complement strand
CGCTCAGCGCCGGCCACTCCATTATTCACGAGCAGTATCTGCCGCAGCTGCTGGAAAAGCACCGCAACAAGAATGTCCAGTTCACCACCAATCTGGCCGAAGCCACGCGCCAGTCCGACCTGATCTTCATCGCCGTGGGTACGCCGCAGAGTGAGACCGGCGACGCCGACCTCTCTTACGTCGAGTCGGTCGCCTCGGAAGTAGCCCGCTCCATGGATAGCTACAAAGTCATCGTGGAAAAAAGCACCGTGCCGGTTTACACCAATGAGTGGATCCGCCGCGTGATTGAACGCAACGGTGTTTCGCCGGCCATGTTTGACGTCACCTCGAACCCAGAGTTTCTGCGCGAAGGCACGGCGGTTTCCGACTTTCTGCATCCTGACCGCATCGTTATCGGCGTAGATAGCGAACGCGCCGGCGCTTTGCTGGCGCAACTCTATCTGCCGCTCACCAGCGGAGAATATTATCGTCGTCCTGATGCCATCGCCGGGCCCTGCACGGTGGAGCAGCCGCCGGTGCTGCTGGTAACTTCGACCAAGAGTGCAGAGATTATCAAGCACGCCTCCAATGCATTTCTCGCGATGAAGATTTCCTTCATCAACGCAGTCGCCAATCTGTGTGAGTCGGTCGACGCCAATGTGGAACAGGTTTCGCGCGGCATCGGGTTGGACTCGCGCATCGGCCCGCGCTTTCTGCGTCCGGGCATCGGCTACGGCGGTTCGTGTTTCCCGAAAGACGTCGCCGCTTTCCGCAGCGTGGCCGAGCAGTTGGGTATCGACTTCAACCTGCTGGCCGAAGTGGAGAAAATCAACAACCTGCAGCGCAAACGGTTTCTGGCCAAAGTACGCAGTGCGCTGTGGACCCTGCGCGGCAAGCGGCTGGCTGTTCTCGGACTCGCCTTCAAGGGGGACACCGACGACATCCGCGAGTCGCCGGCGATAGAAATGGTGCGGCTGCTGCTGGCCGAGGGTTGCTCCATCATTGCGTATGACCCCGCCGCCATGGACCGCACTCGCGAGCTGCTGCCGGAATCCGCACAGCTACGATATGCCCCCGACGCTTACGCCGCCGCCACCGATGCCGATGCCATGCTGGTGCTCACCGACTGGCGCGAATTTGCGCAGATGGATTTGCCGCGGCTGAACCAGGCGTTGCGCTACCCGATCGTGATTGACGGCCGCAATCTTTTTGATCCGGCAGAGATGAGCTCACACGGATTCACCTACATCAGCATCGGCCGCCCGGCGGCGTATCCCGTGCGGCTGACTGAGTAAAATGTTTTCAGTTGAATGACTAACGCCTGTATCACTGATTTACTTTGTTCCATATCTCAGGTTGGAAGTACTGCTTTGACGAGCGCGCCAAAACGAATGCTGGTGACCGGGGCTGCCGGTTTTCTCGGATCGCATCTCTGCGATGCGTTGCTGGCGGAAGACTGCATCGTCATCGGCGTCGACAATCTCTGCACCGGCAATCTGGAAAACCTCGCGCACCTTCACAATGAGCCGCGCTTTCAGTTCATTGAACATGACATCTGCAATCCGCTGGAGTTGGGTTCGGCAGATTCCGACACGGTGGATACCGTATTCAATTTCGCCTCGCCTGCCAGCCCGAAGGACTACCATCGGCTGGGCGTGGAAACGCTGATGGTCGGTTCGGTCGGCACGCGCAACATGCTGGAACTGGCCCGCCGCTACAACGCAAAATTTCTGCAGGCCTCCACATCAGAGTGTTACGGCGATCCTGAAGTGCATCCGCAGATGGAAAGCTACTGGGGCAATGTGAACCCCATCGGCGAACGCAGCGTGTATGACGAAGCCAAGCGATTTGCAGAGGCGCTCACTGTGGCCTATCGGCGGTATTATTCAACCGATACGCGACTGGTGCGCATCTTCAACACCTACGGCCCGCGGTTGGGCCGCAGCGATGGCCGCGTCATCTCCAACCTGATGGTGCAGGCGTTGCGCGGCGAAGACCTCACCATCTACGGCGACGGTTCGCAGACCCGCAGCTTCTGTTATGTTTCCGACCTGATTGACGGCATCCTGCGACTGGCCGCGTCCGACGAATCCATGCCGGTGAACATCGGCAACCCGGTGGAGTGGACGATTCAGGATTGCGCGCAGGAAGTGCTGGCCGTGACCGGGTCGAAGAGCAACATCGTTACCACCACGCTGCCTTCGGATGATCCCACGCGCCGCAAGCCAGACATCACCCGCGCCCGTACGCTGCTCGGCTGGGAGCCGAAAGTTACGCTGCATGAAGGCCTGCAATTGTCGCTGGAATACTTCCGGCAGATTGCGAAACGCGCCGAATAGTTTTTATTGCTCGCTGTGCAGCTTGGGATACCAGGTGATTTGCAGCGATGTGGTCGTGTCGCTGTGACGTCCGCTCATCCAGTAGGGCGCTACCCATTCTTCATACTGCACGTAGCCGTTCAACTCCAACTGCTTGGCGATGCGCACGACCGCGCTGGCGCGCACCTGATTTTGTCCGCTGCCGCCGGGGAAAAAGTCCTTCGCATTCTTGGCATGCATCCACTCCAACTGCACCTGTTCATTGCCGCTCAGGTGATAGGTGAGCCACGCTTGTCCGCCCTTGCCTTCGCGTCCCATCCAGTCGCCCATAATCTGGCCGTTGTTGGTGTAGCCTTGCCGCTGCACCACTTCCCAGTACGTGGCGCCGCCGCCCAGGCTGATGGAAGTGGATTGATCCGAATCCGCCGCTTCAGCTCGCAGGTCGAGTTTGGGCACTGCCGGCACGTGCGAGAGATACAAGCCTGTGCGGAAGTCGGCGCGGCGCGGTGCGCTGATGGGGTTCACATCGTCATGTGCGCCCATGTCTACGTAGAGCGTCAGCCAATGCTCCAGATACGGCAGCCGCCAGTTGGCGTCGAAGGCCGAGTAACGCGCGCCCGGATCCGCCGGAGAGAATTTGATGTTCTGCGGCACGCCGCTGAAGCTGAAGAAGCTCTTTAGAAAAGTGTGCAGCGTGACCGGCTCGTGCCCAACGCCGCCCCAGATGATGGTGCGCTGAATGCCAATCTCCAGACTGGAGTAGGGTTTGAAACTGAATTTTTCCATGTGCACGTACGGCGAGAGGGGATATTCGTGTCCCTTCAGGCTGCCAACAAAAAATTCATAACGGAAGGGCCCGGTGATGGCGGAGAGATACGGTATGTGCAGCGGTTCCACACGGTCAATGCGCGCGCCCCAGATATTTTCCGCATTGTTGCTCCACGCCCATGAGCCGCCAACCGCCGGCCCCAGCCACGCATCATTTTTTCCAATGGAAAGTTCATGCCCCAGCACGTGGCCGGAGAGACTGGCTTCCACCACGCGCATGTAGGTCTGCGACGGCTGCGTTCCGATGGGAATTGTCGTGATGGGATACGCAATTGGCAGCGTGATGCCGAGTTCGTCTTCATTGGCCAGTGGCTGCGCCTGAGCCACTGTGTAGCCAACGCCCGCCGGAGCATGCTGATACTCCGCACGCACGTACAGCGAGAAGCGGCCTTCTTCTTCCAGCGTGGAAGCGCCGGTGGAGTTGTTGAATCCCTGCGCGTACGGCCGCCCATAATCATTCACAATCGTGTTGCCCAGGTGATAGCTGTTGTCCCATGGCGTGTTCGAGATATACATCATCCGCGAATAGACCGACTGCATGCCGTAGATGAGACCTCGACGCGCAAAGCCATCCAGATTCTCATCCGCCAGTTCGCTACTCAGAGATTCGTAGATATCAATCGCTTCATCGTCTTTGCTGCTCAGGATTCTGTCACTGCAACGCTGCATCATGTGCAGCAGGCTGCGCCTCGTCCACGGACGCAGGCCGAGAAATGCCGAGTCCAGATAACCGAGCGAATACAACCGCAGCGCCGCGCTATACACCCAGCTATCCATCGGGATGTAGGCGGAGCTGTATTCGTCATCCACCTTCACATCGGGATGCGGCGTGAGGGCAAACTTTGGCCGCGCGGTGAAGATGGGATGCTGTGCTGCTGTCGTTTGTGGCGGAGTCGTTGGCGGAGTCGATGCAGGTTGCGTTGTCGGCACCGTTGTCGTCGTTTGATTAGAAGACGGCAACACCACCGCAGGCGGGGCCTTGGTCGGCGCAGGTGCGGACTCAACCTGTGGTTCGGGAGTCTGCTGCGGCTGCGTCGTATCCGGTTGCGGCGGGTTTGGCGGAGTCTGGCTCGGCTGATTCTGTTTCGGTTTGTTGAAGGCTGGCCGCGCGTCTACTTTGTCCTTCTGGATGGTGCCAGATGATGCAGGCGCACTGGTCGGGGTAGTAGAGTCGGCTGGCGGAGTCGCAGTCTGCGCCACGGCAATATGGGCAAGGCCAACCAACAGAGCGGTCGACAGCAACCGGCAGGCCAGCAAATTTTTGGGCTTGCGTACCACGGCCAGTTTCCTCTCGGGTTCCACTGCGTTTTGGTCAGGCGTTTTCAGGGGCGGTATGCGGTCCACTCTTCGGCTGTGCATACATTCCTCGCACATCCGTCTGTATCACCTTAATTGTTGACACCAAGCGGGTCAATTCGTTGCGCACGCGGCGCAGCTTTCGGCCGGTTACTTCAGTCCTGCTGCAATGGCGAACCCGTGGACCCGTTCAGCTTCCGGCGGCAACGGTGTGGCTGGGTGCCGCGAATACTCCGCCAGTGCTGCATCCAACTGCAGGCGAAACTCCTGCTCCAATCCCTTCGCCCACGGCATGCCGAAGAGACGCTTGCTCTCCAGATGACGCTGCATTTTCAAGATTGGGTCGCGCGCTTCCAGAAAGGCAGCCTCGCCGGTCTCGGTGTTGCGGCTCCAGCGGTAGGTGCGGCATTCGATGAGTGTGGGTCCGTGGCCGCCGCGCGCGCGGTGTGCCGCCTCCTGTGCCACGCGATAAACGGCAACGGCATCATTGCCATCCACGGTCATGATGGGGAATCCATACTGTGGGCTGCGGGAGTCATCACTCAGCCAGGTGGACTTGGCGTGGTAGCGGTCACTCTGCCAGACAAACACAAGCGGCAATTCCAACCGATGCGCCGCGCGCATGGCGTCGTGCCAGCACTCCTGCTCGGTGGCGCTGTCATCGGCGTAGGCCAGCGCAATGCTCGAGGGCTTCTTCGATTTATTGGCTTTCTTGCGCTTTACCGCATCCATCGTGCGCTGCAGCTTCTCGGCAAATCCAGACTCGGTCTGGCCGTCGTGTTCGCGCATCAGTTTCAGGATCTTTTGTACCGGCGTGCCTTCCACCAGGTGACGAACAAAATCAATCTGCGCCGAACCGACCAGATCGCCGACTGTCAACTGCATCGCCGTGCTGACCAGCGCCGCTTCATGCCCAATGGCGAGTTCATACTCATGCGGCTTGCCGCTGCGGCTGAAGGTCGAACGGCCAGCCTCTTCCAGCATCCTGCACTGCAGCATGGCAATGTAAATCTGCTTCAACCTGGCATTGCTGATGAGCGGACTTTCATTCGACATGGCCGATACCGGCGTCGGGGTCTTTTCCGCGTTGCTCTTGCTCCGGTCCTGCTTTATACGGCTCATGACTCTCCTGTCTACTGCATCATGTCATCAGATATTCACAGATGTGTTAAAAAGCCTGTGCATTTCTGCTTCACTTTGGCCAGAATACATTGCTGCAGCGGCAGTTACACCTCTATGCACAATGTGTGATGCGAAATTAATTTATTTCTCTCCGTCGGCGAATCTGGCCCGCTTTACGTCGAGTAATCGGCATTGATGTGCACGTACTCGGTCGTCAGGTCGCAGGTCACAAAGCGGCAGGCCGCCTCGCCCATTCCCAACTCGATGGTAATCGTAAATTCGCGCTGCAGCATGGTCTGGTGCGTGGCGGCCTCGTCAAAACTGCCGCGCGTGCCGTGGTCAAAAACTTTATGCGGCCCAATGCTGATGCTCACCTGCGCCGGTTCAATCGGCACGCCGGAGTAACCGGCGGCGGCAATCAGGCGTCCCCAGTTCGGGTCGCCGCTGGACCAGGCCGTCTTGCATAGCGGGGAATGTGCGATGGCCCGCGCCACCTGCTTCGCATCGGCCACACTGCGCGCACCGTTCACCTGCAGCGTCACCACGTGGGTCACGCCTTCGCCGTCGTCCACAATCTGGTGAGCCAGCGATTGGCAGACCGCCGTCAACGCGCGCGAAAATTCTTCCGCCAGCGTCGGCGCATATTCCACGCCGCTGGCACCGCTGGCGCTCAGCAACACTGTGTCGTTGGTCGATGTGTCGCCATCAATTGAAATGCAGTTGAAGCTTTCCGCCACCGCCGCCTGCAGCTGTGTATTCAAATCCGCCGCGCTAATGCTGACGTCGGTAAAGAGATACACCAGCATGGTGGCATGCGGCACCAGTTGCGGATGAATCATGCCGGCGCCCTTGGCGAAGCCGAGAATGCGAACGGGTTTTCCATCGACAGAAAAACTTGCGTGTGCAACTTTGGGCCGCGTATCGGTGGTCATGATGCCGCGTGCGAAATCTTCTGCGTTTTGAGGAGCCGCACCGAGTGCATTTTTTGCAGCGGGCAGCGCCGCGATGATTTTTTCCACCGGCAGCGGCACGCCGATGATGCCGGTCGACGAGGGAAAAACTTCCGCCGGTGGGCAGTTGAAAATTTCCGCAGCCGCCATGCAGCTTTGTTTGCAGGCATCATAACCAACCTGGCCGGTGGCGCAGTTGGCGTTGCCGGAGTTGACGATGATGGCGCGCACGCGTCCGCCCGTTGCCTCCAGATGCAGCTTGTCGATGACGAGCGGCGCTGCCGTCATGCGATTGCTGGTGAACATGGCGGCGGCCGTAGCGCCGTTCTGCGCGAGTGCAACGGCAAAGTCGGCGCGGCCACTGGCCTTGATGCCGGCCTGCACGGCGGCCCACTGAAATCCAGCGGGCAGGGAAGAGCTTGGGAGTGGAAATAAATCAGCCATCTGCAATTACTGTATCAAGTTCGCGGAGGTTTTCTCGACGGCTTACTCGACAGCGTCGACGACTTCGATTTCTTTTTTGCTGTACCAGCACAGCGCCTTCGCAGTGCGTTCCACAATGGCGTCTTTCTCCGCCACAGTCAGCGGAATCAACATACGACGCGTGGGATGCAATGCCGCAGAGAGCAGGCGATTGTCTTCAAAGGGAATTTCAAAATTGCCGCGCTCATCCGAATAAACGACAGCATGGTGACGAAACGAAATGGTGAATCCATCGCGGGCAATTAATTTTCCTGCGAAGATCCACTGCCGGCGATACGCCGGCGGTTGCATATAAAGCCAGCGCAGCAGAATAAAAGACAGCAGCAGAAACATCGCGGCCCACATCAGGCTGGGCACGGCGGGAGCCAGGCTGAACTGTGCCGGCTCGGGTGCGTCAAACGAATTGGCCCCATTCTGGTGGTTGCCAACCGCATCCACAAACCACACGCTGACCGGCGTGACAACGGCGCCGACGAGATTAATCAGGCCCTGCGCAAAAATCCAACCGACACCAATGGCGCCGATGTAGCTTTCCACCAGCGCTTTCTTTACCCGTTCAAGCACGCGGCTTTCTCCTTTGCGATGGCGGCCACTTTGCGGAAGCAGAACATGAGCCCGCTTTCATGGCTGTCTCTTTCGTCATACACCCAGCGTGCCAGCAGTTCCGCCAGCATCAAAAAGGCAATGGCAACGATGAAGTTCAGCCCGTCTGTCTGTAGCGGGCCGTTGCGGTAGCTGGCAAACCAGTTCAGCTCCACCGGCGGCGTCACGCGCGTGATGGCCCACCGCAGCAGGAACAGCAGCGCATCCAGCAGATGGTCGCCAAAAGTTTGATAGAGATTGTCGAGACATCGGAACAGCAGCATCGCTATGGCCACCGCGGCCACGTGCGAATCAGCGAGTGTGCGTCGAAGCTGGGACATGCAGAGTGCTGCCATTGTCGCATTCACCTGCCTCGCCAGCAAATTCCCATCATCGCGTTATTCTGTTGAAGATGAGTCGCGAAGAATTTCTGCATCTCGAACACGTAAACGTAGCCCGCGGAGACAACGTAGTGCTGCACGACGTGGCGCTGCGCGTTGCCGTCGGTGAACACATTGCCATTCTCGGCCCCAACGGCTGCGGCAAGTCGACACTGATCAAAGCCATCACCTGCGAGTGTTACCCGCTGGTGGAGCCGCAAACCGTGAAGCTCATCTACGGGCGTGAGCGTTGGGATGTGAATGCGCTGCGCAAGCACCTGGGCGTGGTGAACGCCGATCTGCCCGGCCGCCAGACGCGCAAATGCACCGGCCTGGAAGCTGTGGTCAGCGGATTTTTTTCCAGCTCGGCCATCTGGCCCAACCTGCACGCCACTGACCATATGCGTACCGCTGCGCAAGAAGCCCTGCGCCGGCTGGAAGCCACGCATCTGGAATCGAAAATTGTCGGTGAGATGTCTGCCGGCGAACAGCGCCGCGTGATGATTGGCCGCGCGCTGGTGCATCAGCCGCAGATGCTGCTGCTGGACGAACCCTCCAACGCGCTCGACCTTTTCGCGCAGCATGAACTCCGCGATACACTGCGGCGGCTGGCACGCGAAGGCATCGGGCTGATTATGGTGACGCACCACCTGCCCGACATCATTCCAGAAATTGCCCGCGTGGTGATGATGCGCGATGGCCGCATTGTGGCCGACGGTGCCAAGGCCGAGTTGCTCACCGTGGCGCGACTGGGCTCGCTCTTCGGCGTGCAGTTGGAGCTGCACCAGCGCGACGGCTACTACCATGTGGCCTGAAGCAGCGCCGGTGAACATTGGGATAGATTGCCCCGGCCAAATTTGGGACGAGTTTTGAACAGGCGAAGTTTCTTGCCTTTTGCGGCTAACTAATTGAGAATCGGGGACAAGCAGATTTTTGCACTGCACAAAGCAGCAGGCAGGAATCTGGCGGGACAGGATTTTTGTTCGTTACAAACTGCAACATTTTTGGTTCAATTGCGCTGATACAAAGCTGTGTGTGGAAGAGAGGATCTCGGTTCTCAGGGATGCAGAGGGTAGGTCCTGTAGCGAGTGAGAGGCGTACGGTGAAGCGGACGCAGTGGGGCCAACAGGCGGCGTGTGCGTGGCGGTTGACCGCTGCCATGCTGCTGGTGTCGGCCATGCTGTTGCCAGCCAGTGTGCCTGCCTCTGCCGCGACGATTCCTCAATCCACAGGCACTGTGCGGCCGGCCAATCCCGTCGCTGCCATCACCACACCGGTTACAGATTTGGGCGCGACTCCCGCAGCCACTCAGTTGAATAATTTGACGCTGGTGTTGACTCCCGGCACGCAGCAGAACGCAGCTTTGGCGCAACTCCTTACCGCGCTGCAGACCCCCGGCAATTCGCAATATCATCAGTGGCTCACCCCGCAGCAGTTTGCCGCGCAGTTCGGCGTGCCATCTACAGAAGTGCAACAGGCGCAGGCCTGGCTCGTATCGCAGGGATTCACTGTGACTGCGACCGGCACTGCCGGTACATGGATTCGTTTCAGCGGCACCGCAGCGCAACTGCAGTCTGCCTTTGGCGTTTCGCTGCACAACTACAGCGTCAACAGCGTCAGCGGATATGCGAACACTAACGCACCGGTGATTCCGTCTTCGCTTTCAAGTTTCGTTGTTGGCATCGCGGGATTGAATACCGTTGCTCCGGGTTCTTCTTCCAAAGCATTGACGCAGGCAACCTATGCGGCCACCGGTTGGTTAGCCGCAACGGAATTTGCATCGCTCTATGACGTGACACCGCTGACATCGGCCGGCAACACGGGATCAAAAGAACAGATTGCCGTCACCGGCAGTGAAGCCGTTTCTCCGGCAGACATCGCTGCGTATCGCAATGCTGCAGGATTGGCTGCGCTGACGTTATCGAGCAGCGGAACATTACCCCAGACCAACAGCACCGGCGTGGCGACTGCGGAACTGGAACTCGCCGGCGGCGTGGCCCCGGGCGCACAGTTGATTTACTACGCAGCGGGCAGTGAACTTGACGCCGCAGAAATTGCCACCGACGCGAATGCATCTGCCGTTTTGCTGCTCAGCCATATCGGATGCGAAGCTGCGTACTCCTCTGCAGAAATTACCGCGTATCAGCAGATGAGCCAGCAGGCAGCCGCCGAAGGTATCACCGTGATTGCCCCCGCAGGCGACGCCGGTGCCGCGGCCTGCGATGCCGGCGCACTCTACGCAACACAGGGATTGAGCGTGGCATTCCCGGCCAGCCTGCCGCAGGTAATTGCCGTCGGCGGAACTTCGCTGAATGGCAAAACAGAAACTGCTGAGTCGGCTTGGAACACGTTGAACGATGCAGCCTACCCCGCGCCGCTGGTGCTGGCGGGTGGCGGCGGCAGCAGTTCACTTTTCGCCAAGCCCACGTGGCAGGCATCCACTACTTCAGATTCTGTACGCGATGTGCCAGACATCAGCCTGGTGGCCGACCAGATGTATCCGGTCTGCGTGGGCGGCAGTTGCAGCAATGGGTTCGCCAATACCAGCGGCACGGCCTACGCGATGCAGGGAACCACGGCAGCCAGCGCATCGTTCGCCGGAGTTGTGGCGTTGCTCGCGCAGCAGGCAGGTGGCACCTCCGGCAGGCTGGGAAATTTTGCGCCGCTGCTCTACTCCATCTCCAGCAGCAATGCAGCGGCACTGCATGACGTCACCAGCGGAAGCAACGCGGTGCCATGCTCTGCCAATTGCCCCACAGCCAACCAGATTGGTTACACCGCAGCCACCGGTTACGATCTGGCCACCGGTCTTGGCTCGGTGGATGCGAATGTCATCGCGCTCGCCATCCCGCGTCCGCTGGCGGCAGTCACCACGACCACTGGGCTCACCTTTGACAACTACACCGTGACCTATGGCACAGCGGTTACGGCAACGGCGACGGTGACTCCCGCGACGGCCACTGGCACCGTAACATTCGTGGATAATGCTGCAGGCACGCTGGGCGCGGTCAACCTGAATGGCTCCGGTCAGGCCGTCTTTATTCTGCCGACAACACTAAACTCCGGCGCGCATGAGATTGAAGCCGAGTACGGCGGCGATACCAATGATCTGGCCAGCAATGGTTATGCCGGATTCACCATCAACCCGGCAACCACCACCACCGCAACCAGCTTCTCGCCCATCAGCCCGGTGACACAGGGAACGCAGGAGACCATCATCGCGACGGTTTCTCCGGCAGCGGCCACCGGCACCGTGGTCTTTACCGATTCGATTGCCGGCAATCTCGGCTCGGCAACACTTTCCGGCGGCGTGGCCTCAATCGCCACATCCACACTGGTGCCGGGCAATCATGACGTGACAGCCACGTATCAGGGCGTCACCAACTACAGCACTTCCAACTCGAGTGCAGTGCTGACCGTGGCGCAGAAATCCACCACCACCAGCGTGGCGCTTACCAGCTCCACCATCAGCTACGGCAGCTCGGTTACGATTACCGCGACGGTGAGCCCCGCAACCGTAAGCGGCTCGGTGACATTTACAGATTCGCTGGGCACGGCGCTCGGCACAGTGACGCTGGTGAATGGCGTAGCCACGTACACCACCACTGGATTCAACATCGGCTCGCACACTGTGACGGCCACCTACAATGGCGATACCAATGACGCCACCAGCAGCGGCACTGCCGGATTGATTGTGGGCCAGCGCACCACCACCACCACGGTCTCGCTCTCCAGCGCGTCTATTACCTACGGCACTGCGGTCATCATCACCGCCACCATCAATGACAGTTCCGCCACTGGCACCGTTACCTTTACCGATTCCCTCGGCGGCACTCTGGGCACCGGTACCGTAGCGGGCGGCGTGGCAACCTTCACGGCCACCAACCTCAGCTCCGGCTCGCACAGCATCACGGCAAATTATTCCGGCAGCGCCACAGACACCAGCAGCACCGGCACCACAACGCTCACCGTAGCCAAGGCAACCAGCACCACGGCCGTGCAGCTCTCCACGATTTCAATCGCCTACGGCAGCAATGTGACGATTACCGTTTCCGTCACACCGGCCGCGGGCACCGGCACAGTCACGCTGACCGATTCAGTCGCCGGAACACTCGGCACCGTCACACTCAGCGGCGGCGTTGGACAGTTGAACATCAGTACGCTGGCCGCCGGTACGCACACCATCACCGCAACCTATAGCGGCGACGCAAACACCTCCAGCAGCTCCGGCACCGCATCGCTCACCATCACGCCGAAGACGCTAACGGTGACGGTGACTGCAACGCCCTCGGTTGCCGTTTACGGAACGCTGGTCACAGTCAGCGCAGCAGTCAGCAACACCAGTGCAACTGGAACCATCACCTTCACCGACTCAGTCAACGGCGCGCTCGGCACCATCACAGTTTCCGCCGGTACGGCCACGATCACCACCAGCGCGCTGACTGTCGGCGCACATACCATCACTGCAGCCTATAGCGGAGACACCAACAACAACGCCGCTACGGGGACTGCCGCTGTCACCATTCTGAAGGGAACTTCGATTACCACGCTGACGGTCACGCCCAGCCCATCTGTGGTGAATTTCCCCAGCACGCTCACGGCGACCATCACCAACGCCAGCACCGGCACTGGGACCTACGCCTTCACGGGAACCGTCTCGTTCTACACCGGCACAACCCTGCTCGGTTCGGCAACGGTCGTCAATAATCAGGCCGTGCTTTCATACACCTTTACCAGCATCGGCAACTACAGCGTCTACGCCGTCTACTCCGGCGACACGAACTGGAATGGCAGCACATCGAGCATCGTTACACTGCTGGTCGAAGGTGTACCCACCATCGTCACACTGACCACCACCACGCCGACAATTCTGGCCGGCGCGAATGTGATCCTCACTTCCACGGTGAATGCCACCGCCGCCTATTCTGCATTGGTGACAACCTTCCCGACCGGCGAAGTGACCTTCTACGACAGCTACAACGGCAGCTTCACTACGCTGGGTTCGGCCTCGCTGATTCAATCCGGGCTGTATAGCGCCTCCACGACCTTCCAAAGCAAGTTCTTCCTGCCCGGCATCCATCAAATTACCGCGGTCTACAACGGCAACTCGTTGTACTCCTCGGGCACGGCGACGGTATTCAACATCACGGTGCAGGACTTCACGCTCTCGGCATCGCCGGCCACCGGCGTGGTGCTGCAGGGTTCCACGCTCACCGCCGGCATCACCGTGTCATCGCTCTATGGATTCAGCGGCACAGTGAATTTTGCCTGCACGCCGCCGGGCGGCACTTACACCAGCTGCACGCTGACCAACTCCAGCGTCGTTGGCAGCGGCTTGACCACGCTGGTGATGGCGACCGACGTTGCCCAGGACAAGAGCGGCACGGGGCTGGCAACCTCCGGCGTTGGGGAAGAATCTCGCAATCAGAAGAAGTCAAAGCCGGGTATCGCACCAGAAAATAATTCCGGCGGCAGTTCCGGCGGTGGCCCCATTGGCACGGCTTTGGGGGCCCTTTCGCTGGCATTGCTGATGGGGCTGGTCCGGCCGCGTCGCTGGAAATATGGCCGGCTGCTCATGGTTCTGCTGGCGGTAACGGTGCTGGGTTGCGCCTCGCTGGGATTCATGGGCTGCACGCAGATAAGCAATAAAACCGGCTCTGTGACCGGAACCACCAACACCACGCCGTTGGGAACACAGACATTTACCGTGGTCGCCACAGGCACCAATGGCGTTACCAGCGTCAGCCACACCCTCAGCTACCAGGTGGCCGTGGAATAGCCGTGTTCACTTCTGCCCAGCGGTGTAGGGGATTTGCGGGCTATCTTTTGGACAGTGACGGTCCCAAACTCATTGAAACTGAAAATAAATCGCCAATTTGGGTAACATTTTCAACAGGAAACAGTCTATACGCGTAGGTAAGCGTGATTGGCGGAGTGGCAACCGGTAGTTGCCGCAAGTATTCAGGGAATCCGCTGTCCAACTGGCAACGTAACACTTCCGAGCGAGAATCAAAGTATCAATACAGATTGCGGCAGGACAGCAAGCGCCGCAAGAACCGCAAGTGCAGGGCAAGATTCGGCATTTGATGGCGGGCTGCAGCAGACCGTTAGCGGCTGCGACAGTTCCTGTTCAGTGTGCAGTGTTTCAACGGCGCTGGATTTCAACGACACTGGATTTAAAAGACACTGGGCAGCACATCAACTGACAGACGGCAGCACGTCAACTGATTGAGAGGCGTTACCGACCATGAGTACAGAGACCATGACCTCAACTTCCACTTTTTCCTTCTCGGATTCCATTTTCTCGCAACTTCATAAAT
>CAIZGA010000591.1 GCA_903932385.1 uncultured Acidobacteriota bacterium | reverse complement strand
CGCCGTCGTCGCCCGCGCCTTCCGTCGCTCGTGGCCGCGCGCTGAATCCCGGCTTCGTGAAACCAGGTTTTGAAAATCCCGGCTTGCCGCCTGATTTGAACGGCGGCTTGAACCCGCCTTCGCGTTTCTTGAATCCACCACCGCCCGTGCCCCACTCCTTGCGTGGTCCCGAAGAACGCGGCCCCGCCGAGCGTGCGCCAAACGAACGTGGCCCCGCAGAGCGTGGCCCAGCCGAACGTTCCCTCGATGCGCCGCCTTCGCTTCGGAATCCTTCATCCGGCTGCCAGGCTTTTTTCTGGTACGGCTTCTTCTCGCCAAAGGGTTTTCTGTCGCCCATCGGTTTGCGTTCGTACGGTTTTCTCTCGTACGGTTTGCGCTCGCCGCTCGCCGTCTTGCGGTCGTAAATCTTCCGCTTCGGCTTGGCTTCTTCGTCCGTCTCTTCCTGTACAGAAAGTCCGGGCAACGACTCGCCCTCAACTTCTCCCGCGGCTTCGATGCCATCCGCCCCACTCGCGTCAGCCACCACGGCATTCGGATCGGCAAACTCCGGCAGCGTTCCGGTGACATGCACCATGCGCTGGCCTTCGCACACTATCGGGTCCAACTGCCGCGCCGCCTGCAAACCGTGCACCACTTCCAACACGCGGTTGGCCGGGGCCAGCGGCTGCAGAAACGCCGCAATCTCTTCTTCACTCGCTGCAATCACGCTCTGCAGATACAGCGAAATCAACGCCGACAACGCCATCGCCGAACTCGCGCCAGCCGCCGTCTGCAACGCCTGCTTATGGCGATGCCCGGCAGTCTCCCACTTGGTCGGTCTGCCATCGGCTCCCGGAATGGGCAGCACCCGCAACTGCGACCACAACTCGCCCATCGCACGCAGCGTTGCCGCTTCAGTCACTTCGCGGCCCAGTTCGCGTCCCAACTCAAACGCCGTCACCGGCCCGTTCATGTCCAGTTGTTTCCACGCATCCACCGATAACGGCGAAACCCGCTGCATGCCGAAGATCGATGGCGGCTGTCGCCAGTTGCGGTCGCCGCGCAGTGCATAGGCAAACGCAAAACATCCCGTCGCCGCAATCATTCCGGCAGAACCGATATTCGCAATCTCCACCGCCGCCGGCGGCAGCAGTACGGCATCGCCCGCAGCCACCAGCCGCACCAGCAATGACTCCGCCGTCTCGCGCGCAGACTTCAACGCTTCCGCATCGGTCGCCTCGGTCAGGCGTTCTCCCAATACTGCTTCAAGAAATGTAGGCGCGGGGGCCACCGGGATTCCGGCGCTGGCCCTGCGAACAGCATCTGCCTGCGGCGCAAAACTGCATAGACCCGTCTGTGCCAGCCAGTCGCTGGCGGCTTCAAGAGTCAGGATTGCATCGTTGTTCTGATGCCACAAAGCGGCACGGGCCGCTGATAGCTGTTCGAAATTCAAAGATCACCCTTAGTCCGACACTCTGACGGTCTTCACTGTGCGTGAACCATGACCGTGGGCCAAACCATCCGTTCCTGCTAGATGCGCTCGAAGGCCCGTTGTATCTCTCTTAAAGAATACCGCAATACGATGGGTCGCCCATGCGGACAGTTGGTCGGGTGCGATGTTCTTGCCAGTTCATCCAGCAGCCACTGCATCTTCTCCGGCTGCAGCGGGGTGTTGATTTTGATCGCCGCATGGCACGCAATTGAGGCAGCGATTCGTGTTCGCTTCGCCTCCAGGTTCTCCGCCTGCATCTCGCGCTCGCTCACGCTCAGCACTTCTTCCAGCAATCGCTCCAGTTCGCGGCCTTCCAGGCCCACCGGCG
>CAIZGA010000590.1 GCA_903932385.1 uncultured Acidobacteriota bacterium | reverse complement strand
GATGCGCGGCGTGAAGCCGTTGCTGAAAAAACAGGGTGGCTTCGATGTGATTTTTCTCGACCCGCCGTATGAGTCCGCGGTGGAGTATTCCATGACGTTGGAATTTCTGGGCAGGCATGCGGAAGCCCTGGCGCCGGGCGGCATGGTGGTGGCGGAACATTCGCGGAAAAATTCTCTGCTGGAAAATTATGGATGTCTGCGACGCACGCGCGTGTTGTTGCAGGGCGATGCCGCGCTGAGTTTTTATTCTGCGGAAGAATTAAGTTGAAGCGGTGAATGCGCCGCCGGTGTGTGTGCCGGTGGCCAGCGAAACGGTGAAGGGCAACTCTGCATCGCTGGGCATGTGCCAGCCGAAGCCGCGGACTTCGCCGCCGGAAATTTCTGTGATGCGAATGCCTTCCCAGGTCAGCCGCGCGGATTGCCACAGCAGGCCATCGCGCCCCCAGGCCAGCAACGCGTGGAAGCCCACGAAGAGCAGCAAATCATTTTCCAAAACAGAGTGAACGCCGACCACCGGACGCAGCGGCAGAAAGCTGCTTTGTGCGGGCTGCGTGGTGCGCACAATGTAGGCGTAGCCGCCGGCGACGGCGCAGAGATCGTCGGCGTGCGGGCAGGACCACAGCCCGGTGGGTACGCTGGGCGCATCGAAGCCGAGCGCGCAGGTGGCGAGAAAATCTCCCTCGCCTGCGGGATGCACCAGCAACTGCAACGCGCCGCGCGCCATGGCTTCTTCTTCTCCGGGCACGCGCTGCGGATAGGTGTACTGCCGCGCCGGGGCGATGAGCGGCGGTGCGGAGAGAATTTCCGCGCGCCAGTGGTGCGCGAATTCGAGATGGAGTTGCGGTGCGGTCATGCGAAGTGCTCGTATCCTTCGGCGGCCAGCGGAGAAAGTTTTCCTGCGGCATCGCGCAGCTGGCATGGCGGCGCGGATTTTTTCTTCGGCAGAATTTCTCCGATGCAGGTGATGGCCACGCCGGCGATTTTTTTCGGAATGCGCTGCGAGGCCGGCGCGGTAAAGAGCAGTTCGTAATCTTCGCCGCCATGCAGTGCCTGTTTTAAATTTGCCGTTGGCGCGATGGGCAGAGTAGCGGTGTTGACCACGGCGCGGACGCTGGAACGCTGGCAAAGATGCGCCAGGTCGGTGGAGAGGCCGTCGCTGATGTCAATGCAAGCAGTGGCGCGGCGCAGCAGAGATTTGCCCAGCGTGAGCCGCGGCTGCGGATAGAGATGCGGATGGCCGCTCGCGGCTTGATGCAGTCGCGAGAATTTTTTCGGCGATTGCAGCAGCACGGCCAGTTCTGCCGCCGCTCCGCCGAGCGAGCCGGAGACGTACAGCTTGTCTCCCGCGCGGGCGCCGGAACGCAGCAGGGAAATTTTTTCCGGCACGGCACCGACCAGAACGATGTCGACCAGAATATTGTTGTCGGGCGATTGCGCAGTATCGCCACCGGCCAGCGGAACGCGATGCTCACGGGCCAGCGCCAGCAGCCCGGCGAGAAATTTTTCCGGCCAGGCGGTTTGCATCACGCGAGGCGGCAGGGCAAGCGATAGAAATGCGGCCAGCGGCGTGGCCCCCATGGCGGCCAGGTCGCTTAGACCGCGGGCCAATGCGCGATGCCCAACTGATTCCGGCGGGTGCACGGCGCGGAGAAAGTGGCGGCCCTCAAGACTGAAATCGGTGGTGATGGCCACCACCTGGCCGCGCGGCGGGCGCAGCAGGGCGCAGTCATCGCCAATGCCGAGGGCGAGAGCTTTGCCTGGCTTCGTGTGCGAGCCAGCCAGCCGGGCCACCTCGGCAATAAATCCGAGTTCGGTTTGAGTGCGGGCGGTGTTGGATTTGCGCGGCATCACGTCCAGCATACTGCACGGTAAAACCGCGGCGGCAGCGGCATCTGCACAATGAATTGTGCAGAATCACTTTGTCGCGGAGGTCCGCATTGGCACTGAATTCTTATAAAACCTATATAAATGCGGGTTGCGCCGCCGGCGCGATAGCTGTTAAGCTTAGAAAGTCAGCAACATTTAGCCGCGGAATCAAAGGCAAGGGAATTGAGTTCGGCGAATGCGATTCGGCAAGACGCATTTGTAGAAACGATTCTGCCCTCCAGCGGCAATCTTGTAGGAAGCGGTAGATTTCGGCCAGTGAAAAAACAGCATTACATTCTTTTTGTGACGCGCGATGAAGAGGGCTACCTGAACAAGGTGCCGATTCCGATGCGCTACGCGTATATTTTTATCGCGATTGCCGTGGTGGGCGCGTTCACGATTACAGGCCTGATGGGTTCGTACACCCGCATGCTGGTCAAGACGGAGAGCTTCAATCAGATCCGCAACGACCTGGCGATGACGCGGAAAAATTACCAGCAGCTGGAAAAGAAGACGCAGGAGAAGGACGTGCAGGTGGCATCGCTGGGAACGCTGGCCAGTGAAGTCTCCGCACTCTACGGCCTGCGCGACAGCAAGGTGGCCCAGGCGGCGGCAGTGCCGAAGTCGGCCCCGGCCCCGGCGCTACAGGCAGCTCCCTCGGCAGACGATCAGTTTACGCAGGAAAATTACACGCACAGTCTGGACCAGTTTTATGCGCTGCGGCTCTCGGCCATCAACGGCGTGGCCACGCGCGCAATTGATTTTGGCCTGGGCAACTCCAGCACGCTGGAGGATTGGGCGACTCTGGCAGCGGCCCCGTCCCTGTGGCCGGTGCAGGGCAGGGTGACCAGCAGCTTTGGCGAGCGTCTCGATCCGTTCAACGGTGAAGGCGCATTCCACGCCGGCATGGACATCGGCGCAGAGATTGGCACGCCGGTTCACGCCACCGCAGACGGCATTGTTGTGCTGGCTGAGGCCTCCAACGGCTACGGCCGCGAAGTGGTGATTGACCACGGACACGACATCAAAACCTGCTACGGCCATCTTTCCGGATTCGCCGTGACGCAGGGCCAGCAGGTGGCACGCGGCCAGGTGATTGGCTACGTGGGAGACAGCGGCCGTTCGACCGGCGCGCACCTGCACTACGAAGTGCGCATCCACAACACGCCGGTGAATCCGTACAAGTATCTGCGGTTGACGCTGACCGGCGAAATGCAATCCGCAGCAGAGTAAGTTGCAAAGAGTTTGAGAAAAAAGCCGCCTGATGGCGGCTTTTTTACTTTAATGACGTCCAAGCTAGATACTTGGATTGGAGAACGATACCGATGCCGAATTTCAAGCAGGTCCTGAGCAAGATGCTGGAAGCGCCGTTGCGCATGACCGAGGCGCTGCGCCGGCGGCTTTCGCGCGGCTACTACCATGCGCGGCTTTCGGGGATGCTGCTGGGACGGCTGCCATCGAGCGCAGTGGTGGCGGGCAGCGTGTACGTCTTCGGCACGGGCAACATTCACATTGGAGAAAATCTGCTGCTGGAGCCGCATGTGCATCTGGAAACGCAGGGGATGGGTTGGATTGTGCTGGGGCGCGACGTGGTGCTTTCAAGCGGCGTACACATTGTGGCGATGGAGGGAGTTTCCATCGGCGACGGCAGCATGATTGGCGAGTTCTCGAGCGTGCGCGATGCGAACCATGTGCGCGCGGCCGATGGCAGCCTGCGCGACGGCGACCATGAAACCAAACCGATCCGCATCGGCAAACAGGTTTGGATTGGCCGCGGCGTGGCCGTGCTGCGCGGCGTGACCATTGGCGACAACGCCACCGTGGGCGCAAATGCCGTGGTGACCAAAGACGTCCCCGCCGGTGCAACGGTGGCCGGCATTCCGGCGCGAGTCATCACAAAATCGGCACGGACGAAATAAGCGGATAAGCCGCCGCGAGTGGCAACACTTTCAGCGAGTGCGTGAGCGGACGATGCCGAAGCGGTAGGCCGTCATGACAGAGAGCAGCAAAACGCCGCCGCCAAAAACCACCCAGCCGAAAATTGCCGTGGGGCCGTTCGGCAGATAAAACTTCAGCAGCAGGATGCCGGTCAGCAGGTTGGCGAATCCCCAGAGCACGTTGACCACCGGGGAAGATTCGCCGACGCCGGGCGGTGTGGCAAAGGGCGTTTGAAAACGATGGCCGCAGATGCCCTGCACAAAATGCGGCACGCCATTGGCAAGAAATAATCCACTGAAAAATTCAAGCAGGTAGAAATTCCACGGCATGGCAGCTCCTGTTTTCTAGTGGCTGGGCGTTGGTGTTGGCGCGGAAATTTGGTCCGGCTGCGTGGGGGCGAACAATCCACGCACCAGATCGGTGGATACGGTGCCGGTGAGGATGACGCGGTTGTTGTGGTGCTCAATGTTCAGGCTGCGCAGCGATGCCTGCAGTGCGGCAGAGTCTCGCG
>CAIZGA010000589.1 GCA_903932385.1 uncultured Acidobacteriota bacterium | reverse complement strand
CGCTGGGCCAGGGTGCGCCGGAACTGATTCTCTTCTACGATGCCGTTACGCATTCAACACAGCCGATTGAGTTCCGTTATCGGCTGAATGATTACGACCCTGACTGGACGGTGACTCAGGAGCGCATCGCGCATTACCGCAAGCTGACTCCGGGCAATTACAAATTTGAAGTACAGGCACACTTCAAGGGACAACCGTGGCCCGTTGCGATGGCCAGCCTGCCGGTGATACAAAAACCGTTCTTCTACCAGACATGGTATTTCTACCTGCTGCTGATATTGGGCATGGTGGCATTGGCCGGACAGATGCTTTCACAACGCGACCAGTTGCTGCGCGGACAGATGGGAATCGTGCTGGAAGAACGCAATCGAATCGCCAGCGATTGCCACGACACGTTGATGGCGGGCTTCGCGGCCATTTCATGGCAGCTGGAAGCGACGGCAAAACTGTTTCGTGATGCCGGCATGGATGACACGGCCGCATCGCGTTCGTGCGAGTTGGCACGCAGCATGGTTTCGCACTGCCAGGCCGAAGCGCGAAGAATCATCTGGGACCTGCGTGACCCGGATGAAGTGACGAATGTTCTATCGCAGGCGCTGTCGCGTTCCATCACCGCGCACCGGTTGCGCGACACAATCGACACTTCATTTCTGGTGGAGGGCGATGAAGTTTCCATCGCGCCTGGCGCCGTGCATCATCTGGTCTGCATTGGGCAGGAAGCGGTGACAAATGCCATTCGCCATGCTGATGCGACGACCATCCAGGTGAAGCTGCACTATGACAGTGAAGAATTGCGGCTGAGCGTTCGCGACAACGGGCATGGGTTCCAGATGTCGAATCCTGCGCCGCGCACCGGACATTTTGGCATTGCCGTGATGGAAGAACGCGCACGCAAACTGGGCGGTGCCTTCCGGCTGAACAGTTCCGATGCCGGCACCGAAGTGATGGTGACGGTGAATTTCGAAACCATCAACCAGCCGGTGAATCTGCAGCAGAATGTAATTCCGTGGATTGGTGTGTAAGCCGGATTGCGTGAAATTCAAGTTGGCGAAAAATGAATAGACCGTGACAAAACTTCCTGCAAGTGTGTACAACATTTACATGGAGCGTTGTCGATGAAGCAGATTCGTGTCCTCCTTATCGAGGATCATTTTTTAGCACGAATGGCACTTCAGTCCGTGCTGGCCGGTCATCCGCAGATTCGTATTATCGGAGAAGCGTCTGACGGCGAGCAGGGTGTGGAGATGTATCGCACGCTGAAGCCGGACGTTGTTGTGCTGGATTTGCGACTGCCGCGCGTGAGCGGATTCGACGTTATCACCACTTTGCGCAAGGCCCCGGTGCCGGCACGCATCGTGGTTCTCTCCAACTACAGCGGGTCAGAAGATATTTACCGCGCCGTTCGCTCCGGCGCCATGGCGTACCTGACCAAGGACGCCAGCGGCGAAGAGCTGATCAACGCCATCAAAAATGTGGACCGCGATATTCGCTACCTGCCGCGCATCGCGCTGGACCGGTTGGCGGAACGCATGCCGGCGGTGGAATTGACGCCGCGCGAAAGCGAAGTTCTGTTGTGCATTACGCAGGGCCGTTCCAACCGTGAGATTGCCGAGCAGTTGCACATCGCGGAAAAGACGGTGCGTATCCATGTTTCTTCTGTGCTGGACAAGATGGGTGCGCGCGACCGTACGCAGGCCACCATCTACGCGTTGCAGCGCGGTCTGGTGCATTTCGACTAATCCCGTAGCTCAGAATCCCCACTCTATTCCGCGAAATCGCTGAATCTACAACATTTGTCCTATATGTGGCTCGGGCTTCAGGCTAATGACAGACTGTCGCATTAGGCCTGAAATGAGTTACGTTGTTTCCACAACTGCT
>CAIZGA010000588.1 GCA_903932385.1 uncultured Acidobacteriota bacterium | reverse complement strand
GGCATCCACGAAGAGGCGGAGATGGCCGCCATCCCATTTGGGCAGTGCGCCCTGAATAATCAGCCCTCCTTCCACCTTCCCTATCTTTTTGCCGCCAGC
Organism: uncultured Acidobacteriota bacterium; assembly: GCA_903932385.1. Lineage (GTDB taxonomy): Bacteria > Acidobacteriota > Terriglobia > Terriglobales > Acidobacteriaceae > CAIZGA01. Next base: position 2,517 of record CAIZGA010000588.1, on the reverse strand, counting down.
GGTCAGCCGTGGAAGACCCAATATTGGACCCGGCGCGCCTGCGCGGAGCTCTTCAATGCCGGGCCCAAGGGCTTCTGCGGTGATGAGGATAACGGCTCCATGGCCAGTTGGTATCTTCTCTCCGCCATGGGACTCTACTCCTTTTGTCCCGGCACTCCTGAATATATCGTGACCAGCCCGCTGTTTTCCAAGGTCACGATTCATCTTGCAGACAACAAGACGATGGTCATTACTGCGTCAAACCACAGCGACAAGAATGTTTACATCCAGAAACGCCTTTTCAACGGCAAGGAGGACACCAAAACTTGGGTGAGCCATCAGGAACTCATCAAGGGCGGTGAACTTCACTTTGAGATGGGGCCGGCACCGAAGATGGATAGAATTTCTGAAGGCGATCTGCCGTATTCCGCATCGAAAGAGAAATAACTAAAATATCTAACAACACATATCATGCAAAACAGACCATTGCTCATTATCATATCCTGGTGCGCCCTCGCATTAAGCGCGCAGGCTGAAGTAAAGCCCAATCTACTTTTCTCCGACAACGCCGTGCTGCAGCAGGGCATGCCGGTTCCGGTCTGGGGGACTGCCAGTCCCGGCGAAGAAGTCACCGTTGTATTCGCGACCCAGACTAAGACGGCGAAAGCCGATGCGGCGGGCAAATGGCTGGTGAAGCTTGATCCCATGCCCGCCAGCACCGAACCACGAAATCTGACAATCTCCGGGTCAATCGGAAATCAGAAATCGGAAATCAAAAATGTTTTAGTCGGCGAGGTCTGGGTCTGCTCGGGCCAGTCCAACACGGAACGGGGTTTCGATGGCTGTGCAAACGCGGCGACAGAAAAGCCGCGGGCAAATTACCCCAAGCTGCGGAAGTTCTGCGTCAATAATGGTGGCGATCTCACCCCCCAGGCAGAGTTGCAGAAGGGCGAATGGGTCAAATGTTCGCCGGCAACCGTTAGCGGATTTTCGGAGGTCGGCTATTTCTTTGGGCGGGACATCCACAAGGCGACAGGCGCTCCGGTGGGGATGATCAACAGCTCGGTGGGCGGAACGCCAGCGCCGGCCTGGACCAGCCTCTCCGGCTTGGAGAAAGAACCGGCACTCCATGGCTATGTGGAGTCATTCAGGAAAATGGCGGCAGAAAGCGATGCAGCTGCCGCGAAATACCCGCAGGAAATGGCGGCGTTTCCGGCCAAGTTGAAAGAGTGGGAAGAGACAGTTGACAAGCCATACCAACAAGCACTCCTGGTTTGGAAATCAGAAACCGAAAAAAACAAAGCGGCAGGGAAACCTTTGCCGCCCATGCCCAAACTTGCCACGCCCAAGCCGTTGCAGCCGGCGCTTCCAGGAACATTGACCGGCCGGCCAGGGTCGATTCCCTCGACGCTTTTCAACGGGAAGATTGCGCCGATCATTCCCTTTGCCATCAAAGGGGTGATCTGGATTCAGGGTGTGTCCAATACCGACAATGAGTATCGCACGCTCTTTCCGCGCCTGATTGCGGATTGGCGGGAGAAATGGGGCCAGCCGCCTACGCCAGGCTCCGGCGTGTCAAGGGTCGAATTCCCCTTCCTCTTCGTCCCTTTCTATGGACCTCAATTGCCGGAGACCCGCGAGGCACAGTTGCAACTCTGCAAGAAAACATCCAATACCGCGATGGCAGCCACAGATGTTAGCGATGCCAAACAGAAGGAACCTGTCGGCACGCGACTGGCTCTGGCGGCGCGGGCGCTGGCCTACGGGGAAAAGATCGAATACTCCGGCCCCGAGTATGAATCGTTCAAGATCAAGAAGAACAAAGTAATTCTCAGCTTCAAGCACATCGGTGGTGGCCTGGTGGCGAAGGATGGTCCGCTGAAAGGGTTTACCGTTGCCGGTGTGGGCCAGCCGCTCGTCCCAGCCAAGGCCGAGATCCAAAATGGAACAGTCGTCGTTTCAAGCTTTGTGGTGACGTTTCCTGTCGCCGTGCGCTATGGCTGGGAGCGCGTCCTCGACGTGAATCTCTGGAACAAGGAAGGCCTGCCCGCCTCTCCATTCCGGACCGATTTCGAGTCAGTTTCAGTCATCAAACCTGATCCGATCGTTGAACGTTTCGAAGCGCGGACGTTCAAGGGTTCACTGGAGTTGCCCTACCGGCTCCTCAAACCCAAGGACTTCGATCCCAAGAAGCAATACCCGTTGGTCGTCTACCTCCATGGGTCCGGCGAACGTGGAACAGACAACAAAGCTCAACTCGGTTTCGGTGTGAAAGCCTTCGCCAGCGACGATATCATGATGAAGTATCCCTGCTTCGTGATCGCTCCACAGTGTCCCCTGAGAGCACAGTGGTCGGCTACGCAGTGGGAGGCCACGGATCAAACGATGCCGGAGAATCCCAGCAAGCCCATCGCCGCCGCTTCCGAGTTGCTGGACGCCATCCGCACGGAATTCCCCATCGATCCCACGCGCATCTACGTAACGGGGATCTCCGATGGCGGCTTCGGGACGTGGGATATGCTCCAGCGCCACCCCGAT
>CAIZGA010000587.1 GCA_903932385.1 uncultured Acidobacteriota bacterium | reverse complement strand
GAATTTATTCCAACGCTGGACCCGATAGCCGGATTGATACAGGCTGTATCTTTGTGCGATGTTGGTTTGCTCGATGAAAAATAGAACCGTATATGGAATGGGGAAATCATTAATGCTTCGACGGGCGTGGCCGACACTCTCACTTCTGGTTCTGATGTTTGCCAGCACAGCTCTATGTGCGGAAGACGCAACGCTTGTGTTTCAGCCAAACGGTGCTGCAAAAGGGAAAAGTATAGTTCTTATTAGTGGAGATGACGAGTATCGATCTGAACAGACGATGCCGCAATTGGCAAAAATTCTATCCAGCCATCATGGTTTCCGATGCACGGTCTTATTCGCAATCGATAAGCATGATGGCACCATCCGGCCGGATGAGCCAGACAATATTCCAGGTCTGGAAGCGCTGGACACTGCGGATCTGCTGATTATTCTGACACGATTTAGGAATCTGCCGGATAGCCAGATGCGGCACATTGCGAACTACGTTGATTCTGGCAGGCCGATTATTGGCATGAGAACCGCAACCCATGCATTTCAGCTTGATTCCAGTTCATCTTTCGCCAACTACAGTTGGAACAGTCCGGACGGTGGATTTGGCCGCCGCGTACTCGGAGAAACCTGGATCAGTCATCACTCGCAGCACGGTAAACAGAGCACAAAGGGACTGCTGAATTCAGACGAGGTCGGGTATCCGATATTGGAAGGGATTCGTGACGGAGAAATCTGGAGCAAGACGGATGTATATGAAGCTCGTTTACCGTTGCCGGGTGACAGTAAGACATTAGTTTTCGGCGAAGTCTTGTCGGGCATGCTGCCGACTGATGCGCCGGTTGCCGGTGCAGTCAATCATCCCATGATGCCCATTGCATGGGTGAAAACGTATAAGGCGGCGAATGGCAAATCAGCGAGGGTGTTTACGACTACGCTGGGTACATCAGAAGATCTGCTGGTTGAGGCCGACCGGAGATTGCTGGTGAATGCCTGCTATTGGGCACTGGGAATGGAAAAACAGATCAAACCAAATATGAATGTCTCGTTGGTGGGTAACTATCATCCAACTCCATTTGGCTTTGGGATGTTTATCAAAAACATGGTGCCATCGGACTTTCGTTAGATCGATGGGAATCCAGCGAACTCAATTGGTAGTATTCCAGTGTGTCGCAAAACCAATATTGATATTGTAAGTGAGGCCGCTGGAATGGATGCACGTCGTGTTTGTCTGCCAATCATAATGTTGACGCTATTGCATCCATCGATGGCGCAACAAAGTGCTCCCCAGGCGTTCACCATCAATTGCGCTGGCTGCCATGGAGAACAAGCCCGCGGAACATCCAAGGGGCCTGCACTCGCAGGGAGCCAGTTTGTTGCAGCACAAACCATTGAGCAGCTGAAGTCATTTCTTGAGCGGGGCAAGATAGCTGCTGGAATGCCATCGTTTGCGGACATATCGGCGAGCGATATGGCTGCTGTGGTTGGATATCTACATTCGGTAAATCTGAACACAGTTATTAATCCAGCACAGAGCGCGCAAGCTGTACAAAAGTTTTCTTCGCTGGCGCCAGGGCCGGGTGACTGGGCTTCGTATAACGGGAGTGATTCTGCGAATCGCTACAGTCCGTTTACCTCAATCAATCGATCGAATGTTGCCAGGCTGAAAGTGAAATGGATATTCCCTGTCGATTATTTTGGACTAGAGACAACACCGCTTGAAGTGGGCGGTGTTCTGTACGCCACAGGCCCCAATGAAATTTTTGCAATAGATGCACAAACTGGTCAGCAGCTATGGAAATATTCCCGACCCGCCAGCGCTGGAATGACGGGCGATGCAAAGCTGGGTACAAACCGCGGAGTTGCGATACTGCAGAACAAAGTTTTCTATATGACCGACAATGCGCACCTGCTTGCGCTGGAGCGGTCTACCGGAAAGCTTCTCTGGGACATTCCTATCGCCCCGAATCCTGCGGGACAGCACTATGGCGGAACTATGGCGCCGCTAATTGTGGATGGCATGGTGATTGTTGGTGTCTCCGGAGCGGATGAAGGGATTCGCGGCTTTGTCGCTGCCTTCAATCCTGACAATGGCGAATTGAAGTGGCGTTGTTGGACGGTTCCCCTCGCCGGCGAGCCCGGCATTGAGACATGGCAAGGCAAAGTACCGCTAACTGGTGGCGGATCTACATGGCTTACCGGTTCCTATGATGCCTCTACGGACACACTCTACTGGGCGGTTGGCAATCCCTGGCCTGATGGAGATGATGTAGGTCGTCCCGGCGACAATTTGTATACGGATTCAGTGTTGGCGCTGAATGCGAAGACAGGCGAAATCAAATGGCATTACCAGTTCACGCCACATGACATTCGAGATCGAGATGCTACGGAACCCAATGTGCTGGTGGATACACAGTACAAGGGGAAGCCGAGCAAGCTGTTGCTTCATGCAGACCGCAATGGGTTTTTCTATGTGTTCGACCGCAGCAATGGAAAGCTGCTTCTAGCCAAACAGTTTTTGCGGCGTGTTGATTGGGCGTCGGGAATTGGTGCGGATGGCCGACCCGTTGTTGTGGATCCAAAGGGCTGTCCGGATGATGCTGCCAACTGGGATTCAACTGCATATTCGCCAACTACACATTTGTATTATCTGATGGCAATCGAACAATGCGGCAGAACCAATGCTGATGCCCAGAGATACTTGCGAGCATTGAATATCGAAACTGGGGACATCGTGTGGGAAGTGCCGCAACCGGGCCCAGCACCGAACAAACTATGGACTGGTGTACTAGCAACCGCCGGCGGACTGGTTTTTTATGGTCAGCCGAATGGTGGATTTGCTGCCGTGAATCAGAACGACGGCAAAACGGTGTGGAGATTCCCAACCAATGTTGGAATGAAAGCATCGCCAATGACCTACATGCTGCATGGAAAACAATATATTGTGGTGGCAGCCGGGCCAAACATCATTTGCTTTGCGCTGTAACTGCAACGCGCAAGTAAAAAACTGCCGGACTGGCGACAATGGAGCGCAGGCTGGAGAGCGGCAATCATCAACAGCTGCTTTCTGTAAACGAATCATCCTACTCCAGAAGATGTTCGGGATGTAACAGGAATTTCGACTTGTGTCTCGCAAATGTATTAGTTGCAAAGGAAATTTGTACGTGCAATATTTGTGAGCGGTACTATACTTTTTCTCACGCGCGAACGACCCCCACGTCTGGGCGCTGAGCAAGCCAATGCGTCCAAGCCTTGACGTGAACTTGTAGCGAAGTCTGTCGAGGATAAATATGATCTCCCCCTCCCCCACGCTGGTCGGCTGGTACGACTATCGGCTGGTTGCGCTCTCGGTATTTATCGCCATTCTGGCGGCCTATGCCGCACTCGATTTGGCAGGCCGTGTCACCTTTGCGCGGGGCTTTGTGCGCTTTGTGTGGCTTTCTGGCGGTGCATCTGCCATGGGGCTTGGCATCTGGTCCATGCACTACATTGGCATGCTGGCCTACCATCTGCCTGTGCGCGTGGTGTATGACTGGCCGACGGTGCTGGCGTCCTTGCTGGCGGCTATTTTTACCTCGGCCATTGCACTGTTTATTGTCAGCCGCCAACAGATGGGCTGGATTAGCGTCATCATCGGCAGCATCACCATGGGAGTCGGCATTGCCTCCATGCATTACATCGGTATGGAAGCAATGCGACTGCCGGCCATGTGTAGTTATTCCATGCCGCTGGTGGTGTTATCGATTACTGTGGCCATAGTTATTTCGCTGGTCGCGCTGCTGTTGACGTTTCGTTTCCGCGGCGAGACGACTTCCTGGGGTTGGAGGAAATCAATCAGCGCGATTATTATGGGCGCGGCCATCCCAGTAATGCATTACATCGGCATGGCGGCGGCAAGCTTCACACCGGCTCCTCTGCAGCCGATGGATATGATGCACTCAGTGCGGATTTCTTCTTTAGGGATTTCCGGAATCACGCTCGTCACCCTGATGGTTCTCTCCATCGTATTTATCACCTCAATTGTTGATCGTCGTTTTTCTGACCAGGCGCAGGAACTGGCATCGAGCGAATATCGCTATCGTCGAATTGTTGAGACATCTTTTGATGCTTTTATTGCGACCGATGCAAAGGGAACGATTACTGATTGGAACGCCCAAGCGGAAAGTACATTTGGCTGGTCACGTGCGGAGGCGATTGGCAAACCATTTTCTGACATGGTTCCTTATCACGGTGCCTCCACCGAAGGCGCACAACACCTTGCTGAATTATTTACTGATGAGCGTACGGACAATGTGTTGCAGCGCCGCTTGGAAGTGGATGCGAAGCATAAAAGCGGGCATGCGTTCCCGGCAGAGATTACGATCTCATCGTTGCAGTACGGCAAATCGCGCATCTGCGCTGCTTTTGTACATGATGTAACTCAACGTAAGGCCATTGAGTTGGAGCGCGAGCAGGCCAAAGAGGCAGCCGAAGCAGCCAACCGCACGAAAAGTGAATTTCTGGCAAATATGAGTCATGAAATTCG
>CAIZGA010000586.1 GCA_903932385.1 uncultured Acidobacteriota bacterium | reverse complement strand
TCTGCCCAATTTCGGAACCTTTTCCCGCCGCCCATCCAAATAGTCATTGACTCCGCACCCATGCGCTACTATATCTTCCCCGCCCCCAGCCACCATAGCTTAGTTTAGCTATCCTTTGGCCGAAGATCGGGGGCCGCCTCACTGGGAGTGTCCAAGTCAATCTTGAGCATCCCTTTCCAAATCCCCAGCCGATTGTGCGAGAAAAGCAAAATCCAGTAACGGGTTTGCTCGACTGTAAAGTGAGGATCGAAGCCCGCATCAAAGGGAAAATGGTCCAGTTTGTAGCCTGCTTTCGCCAAGGGTCGGCTGGCAAATTCCGGAAATCCGCCGACGATTCTTGCAAGCATGGAACGATCATAGCCCCAGAACACCGTAACGACATCCAAGTCCTGCGGTGCCCTACCCTCGCGCGTTTCCACATCCTCAAGGAAGCTGCCATCCAGCCATTGGAAGCCGTTCGTCATGCCCTCCGTACGTACACGGTCGCGGAAATCCAGAAACTTGCCCAAAATCTCCCGCCGCTCCGCCGTGATTCCAAAGCGCTGGCACAGTCCCAATGTCGTGCAGGGATAGGGCGACAAATGGTCGCGCCTCGCCGGATCGCCCAGATGCGGAGGCAATACCAAATTGTGGTCAAAGGCTGGAATCGGAGTTGGCATCGGATCTATGGAAGAACACTAATCAAAACCGGAGCTTCTGGCAAGACGGATCTCGAGCCCCGGCATAGTCGTAGGAGCTCCTTCAGTTACGCAAGCCGATGTGCCTATATTTGGGCCTCGAAGATGTCCACCAACCTCTTGATTTCGTTCATCGCAGCTTTCGCTTCGCCATCCGTGTAGTTTACTATTGCCCCCTTTGGTCTGGCGCAGTTGTGAATCCAATCGTGCCGAAACTGGACCGTGATGCCGATTCGCTTCTTTACCGAGCCAACAACTGCTTTCTGCGCATCTTGGAGCGGCCTGCCATTCAACGCGGCCAAATCAGCAGTCAGGTGCTTTGTGAAACGGCGCCGACCGAGCGCCGCAAGCTGTGGCACTATTCCAAGCCAGAGCTTTTGTCCGACTGGAAGGATCCCATTGAAGGCATCGTCGATCCGCGAGAGTGAATACATGTTGTCCTTTTCCATCACGGCTTTTGCGGCCATGCGGATTCCCCACCTCGGACGATGTGGGCGCGATGCGTCGAGGACTTCACCGGCTGGCAACAGTTGCTGCCGGAAAGAAGACGGGAATGGGCCAACCCATGTGTTAGCGGAATATGACTGCAACGCCATGGTCAAACAGTCCACGTATTTGTCGCAGAAGTAGGCGTCCATCGCGCCGACTGCCAACGCTGCGGCTGCTCCCCGGATGTCTTCCGGCAACTGCGATGCATCGCCAGCAACCTGAAGTGCCTTTGCCTTTCCATGGAGAGCGAAGGCGCGGTTGATATCGTCGTCAAAGTGGGTCTTGGCTGTGGTGGGCATGGTTGAAATCTATCTCTTCTGCTCCTGGCGCGGGGGATCGGCGGGTGAGTTTGCTGCGGCAGGTGGCGGACTTACTCCGTTGGACATGCCAGGTTCTCGATTTGCCCCGACAGCAGACGCGGCAGCAGCAGGTCGCGCGTTCGGCGGAGATTTTCGATTCTATTTTCCAGCGTGTCCATCGACTCCAAAGTCGGCGCGACTAAATCAGCGAAGCGGTGCATTATGGGAGCAGGAGGGACGGAGAATTGATAATCTGTAATTCGTTCTGGCGCGAGATGTAGGACATTCGCGCCATTGGCGTGTTGTTTCACTTCATCG
>CAIZGA010000585.1 GCA_903932385.1 uncultured Acidobacteriota bacterium | reverse complement strand
TCCAGTCCCGCTGGCCGCCGATGGAAATCGAACTGGTCCCAACCTGCCGGCTCAAATTGATTTTCCCGTTGATGTCTCGCATGTCCTGTGCACCGGATTTAGCGGGCGGCGCACTGGCGAGCGATGCTGGAACCGTGCCGGCTTTTGTCAGAGTCTCCGTGAGATCGGCTGCAAGATTGGTTTTCACATTCAACGGCTTGCTCCAGGTCTCGTCGAAAGTATTCAGCAGAAGTTCATCGCTGGTAGTTGGGCGCACATTGTTTGCGAGGAATGTGTAGTTGAATCCGAATGTGCCAAGCCGCAGGGCCTGCGTGATGGCTGCGTTGACTCCGCGTACATTGGGCTGGGTGCTGGGCGTCAGGCCTGGGTTGGTCGGGTTGCCGAAGTTCGAACTTACATCCCGATAGCTGATGTTGAGGTTGGAATTGCCGGCTTGACCAGTGACTCCAGAGCGCCATGCCCGACCGAATTCACGCATGGAGGTTGCTGAGGAAGTATTTGGGTTGTCATGGCTCACGGCATATTCGCTTGCCCACATCCATTTCTGAGTGAGATGAAAATTGAGCAGGCCGCTGTATACGTCACCGGCAGCGCTGGACGAAGCCGTACCGCCCAGGTCTTCTGCGCTCAGCCACATTAGCCGTAACTGTGCCCATTGCGGCATGGGCAGTTGCCAGCTCGCGGCCGTAATTCGCTGATGCACGCTGATGCCCGGGCCGCCGCCGGCTGCTGCGTCATCTGTGTTTGCAAATCCGCTGAAGGTGCCGGCCTTTGTTTTCAGATCGAGTTGCGCGCCCTGCCGTGCAGTGGCTTCACTCAAGTACTGCGCATCGCTGAACAGGGTCGGAGTTACGATGCCGAAACTGAGATGTGCGCTCCACGTTTTCTGGAGATAGCTGAATTGAAAAACGTAGTTGTTAATCTTGCCCTGACTGGTACGTTCCGATGGCGCGTTCAGGATTGAATTCAGCAGACCGCTGCCGTTCACTTCCACTTGCCACGGACCCTGCTGATACAAAAAATGCTGTGCCACAGAGAGCACATCGGAGTCCGGTGGATTTGATCCGGAGGCCCACTGTGTATTCAAGCCAATCTGACCATCTTCGGTTGGGTGCGATGCGGTTGTGGCTTGCTTTGCCGGTGCGGCGGCAGGCGGGGCTTCTGCATCATTGGCACCGGTTGTTACTGCGGCTGTCGACGCACTATCGGCTGCAGCAGCATAGGGCAAGCTTCGGCGGGTCGGCAACGAGAGTTTTGCATCCATCAGCCGATAGTGAATTCCTTGCATCACGGCAGCGGAGGGATGTGATGTGTCGTGGTTTGCTGTTCGATAGAGGACACGCATCGGCAGAGGCGGACGCGGCTGTCCCGAGGGATCAATGGTGCGGACAGTCCAATAGAGCTGCCCCATCGGCTGCGATTGCCACAGTTTCATCGGCACCTGCCATTGATTCTCTGCCACATCAAACCACTGGCTGATGGTGCTGAAGTACGGCTGACTGCTGAAGCCCACCTGATACTTCATCGCGCCGGGGACTGTGGCCCAGAGGAGATGCGGCGGTTTGTTTGCATCAAAGCTGGCTCCGTAAGCCGGAAGAATTAATTTCTCCAACTTCCAGTTTCCCGGGTTCACGACAATTTGTATGGGACGGCTGGTTGTCTGGTTCGGCTGCAGCATTCGCAACTGCAGGGTATGCGCGCCCAGCAGCCATGTAGGCAGTGACTGCCGCGTTTGTATGGTGGTGCTTTGGCCGCCGATGATGTTTGCAGAAAATTGTTCTACAACATTGCCGTCCCAGACCCATTCACCCAACACGGTGCCGGTTCCAGTTCCGGCAAGGACAGCGGCAGCACTCAAGTCGTCGCCCTGCATTACAACGGTTCCATCCCGCGGATGCATCATCGCCATGTTCAACACAGAGAGCGGCGCGCCAATCGACGTGCTGGAAGTGATGTGCATTTGCTGCGAGCTGCCTTGCGGCGCTGTGGAGGTGGCGTCAATCGTGCTGGTTCCATCAAGATTCAAAACATCCACGGCTCGCAACCCTTGAACGGCGGTTGGGCTAACGCTGACCAGTGCGGTCATTACGTTGGAATTCACCACAGTTGAATTCAGTACCGTTACGTCGCTGCCGCGTGTGTGGCCGTCGGAAGCGGTAACAGCTGCCAGCGGTGGCGAAATGATGACGGCTGCACCGGGACGGAAATTGCTGCCGACTAGTGTGATGCTTTCCTGCGTGACTCCCTGAGTAACAAGCGCGGTAGAGACGCTGGTTAGTGTCGGTGAGGCTGCATTCAACACCGTCAACTGCACGATGTTGGAGAATTGTGTGACGCCGCTGGAAGTGTTGCTTGCAGTGATGTTGAGTTTGCCGGGGACTGCAATGTCCGTCGCCGGAATAATTGCCGTTAGCTGAAGCGAGCTGACATACGATGTCTGGCGATTGCTTCCATTAACCTGCACCAGCGAACTGGCTGTATACCCGCTGCCGGTAATGGTCAGTGTGAAATTCGGTCCGCCAACAGAAACAGTGGAGGGGCTGATGCTGGAGATTGCAGGTGCCTGTGCATTTGCGTTGGCGAAGGCTGCCGTGAGCAACATTATCAGAGCTGCAAATCTATATAGCGGGATAGATATTTTGATATCTCGAATACGTTTGTTGAATACGACGAGAGACGCGCAATCGAACATGTCCATCTCCTGTTCAATGCACAACGTAGCGAATGAGTTACAGTTCGAACATTCTGGGAATGCTGGGAGGACGCGGCGTTGAAGAACCGCGTCCCGCTGCCGGTAAACCTGCGAGGCAATTTGTATTTGCAGTGGCCATGTCGCCTACGACGTGCGGCAGGCCGTGAATGTTAGATCTTGCAGTAGCGTTTGCCATCCACAACGGCAATTACACCGGTGTGATTATTCGCCTGGCAGGCACCACCTACGGGCAGCGTGGATGGCATGAAATTGCAATAATATTTTCCGCCGGACTGGATGACGGTGCCGGTTCTGCCGTTGGACTGGCAACTGGTGCCTTCCTGCGGCAGGCCGAGAACGGCTTTGGCACTCGCTGCCGAAGTTGTGCCGCCTTTACTGTTGTTGGGCTGGGCAACGCTCAATGGGCGCAGCGGCGGGTCATTCAGCGGCAGTTGCGGTATGGGAGGCGACGGGTCCGGGGGCAGAGCGCATAGCGGCGGACATGTTACGGTCGCCCATACCAGATTGCCGCCAAGGGTGAGAGCGCCTACTAGAGCTAGAGTTCCTACCAGCTGTGTTGGTGTAATTTTCATGCCGTCTCCTTATGGGATCACACAGAGTGATGGAGCGAGCTAACGAAGTCTGCCATGATAGGGATTGATTGGAACCAGTGTCAATAAAAAAGGGTTCTAATGTGCTGTCACAACATGTAGTGCATCAGCAGGGAGAATTCGCCGCGCAGTCACTGCTGTTTAGGCCGCGATGGAATTGACGTACTAGCGGCGACGGCGTTTTATGGATGTGAATCCATTTGTGCCAATCGCGATAATTCGCAATGATTGAATTTCATTTCTGGAGTATCAAGTGATTAAGAAGCTCGTCCTTTTTCTGCTGGCAACCGCAAGTGTGGCGGCAGCTGCGCCCGTGCATCTTCGCACCAACTCTCTGAAAGAACCGCTGGGCATTGGGACGCCGAAGCCAACATTTTCCTGGCGTAGCGATGCGATGACGCAGAATTGGATGCAGGGCGCGTACGAAATCCTGGTGGCTACTAGCGAAGCAAGGTTGCTGCCGGGTAAGGCGGATGCGTGGGACTCCGGCAAGGTGAATGATTCAGACTCAGTGGATGTGGTCTACGCGGGCGCGGAGTTGCATTCGCAGCAGCGATATTTCTGGAAGGTAATTGTCTGGGACAAGCAGGGCGTGAGTGCTGTCTCCGCGGCGGATTGGTTTGAGACGGGTCTGCTGCATGCCGCCGATTGGAAGGCGAAGTGGATTCGTCGCGTCGACCCGCAGGATGATCAGGAAGTGAAGAACATCCGCTGGGTGTGGCTGGCAAACTCAGATCCGACGCATGTCGTCTCCAGCACGCAGGCACAGTTTCGTTACCGGTTGCATTTGGATGCCGCACCGCAGGCAGCGAGTCTGCACGTTCTGGTGCGTGGCACTTATACGGCGCGGGTAAACGGAAAAATTTCCGGTCAGCATGATGAGTGGGGCGCGTTTGACCGTGAAGAGATTACGTCACTGTTGCACGCTGGCGACAACGAAATTCTGCTGGAGGTTTCATCACACAATGCCGGCAAGGGCGTTGCATCCCCAGCCGCGATTGCCGCTTCCATCCATCTGACGACTGCCGATGGACGTGAGCAGCGTATCGTCAGCAATGCGGATTGGCAGGGACGCGCGATGCCCGATGGACAGTGGCAGAGTGTCAGGGTTGCGGGAGTGCTCTCTGCGAAATTCAGTATCGGCACCGACAGGCAGGAGGCTGTGGCCGGGCCGGACCGCGTAGTGACAGACGCATCGCTGATGCGTAAGGAATTCAATCTCTCGAGCGGTATCCGCAGCGCTCGGCTGAGTGTGACGGCGCTGGGTGCCTATGTTGCATACCTGAATGGCAAGCCCGTGGCACCGACTACATTGCTCGCACCGGGCTGGACAGAATTCCACAAACGAACGCAGTACCAGACCTACGATGTAACTAATCTGCTGACGACAGGCGGCAATGCGATAGGCGTGATGCTTGGCGGCGGTTGGTACAGTTCGCCGATGACATGGATTGGCTACCGAGAAACGCCGGGGCCGGATTTGCTGCGGGCGCAATTGGAAGTGACCTACAACGATGGCCATAAGCAGACCATCATTACAGACAACAGCTGGCAGACGGCACCGGCTCCAGTGACTTTTTCAGAAATTTATGGCGGCGAGTCTTATGACTCTCGGTTGCTGCAGGATGGTTGGAGCGCACCAGGTTTTGCAGCAACGCGATGGAGTGCGGCGGTTGATTCGCAGCCGAACGACACGATTGCGATTGTTGCGCAACCCGACCTGCCTATTCATAACAACATCACACTGCAGCCAATCAGTATCAATCCCGAAAACGATTCGCATCCGACGGTCTACGACATGGGGCAGAACATGGTTGGCAATGTTCGGCTGCACGTGCGCGGGCCACGCGGAGTGGTGGTGAAGCTGCGTTATGCCGAGCGTCTGAATGATGACGGCAGTATCTACACCAAGAACCTGCGTAACGCGGAAGCCACCGATACCTATGTGCTCTCCGGCAAAGGCGATGAAGTCTGGACTCCGGCATTTACCTTCCACGGCTTTCGCTATGTGGAATTGAGTGTTCTGGGCGGCAAGCTTGATGTGTCACCGACACTCTCGACCATCGAGGGGCTGGTGTACAACAGCCTGCCGGATACACCGACGGTTCGGCTGAACAGCTCGAATGCAATACTGAACAAAATGAACGAATTGGGCGCATGGGGACAGCGCGGAAATTTTGTTTCCGTACCGACCGATTGTCCGCAGCGCGATGAGCGGCTGGGCTGGATGGGTGATGCCGGCGCATTCTGGCGGACTGGAACCTACAACTTTGACACCGATGCATTTACGCGAAAATTTATGCAGGACATTATTGATGCACAGGAACCCGAAGGTGCATTCACGGATGTGTCTCCGAATATGTTGGGAACGCGACCGGGCGCGCCGGGTTGGGGCGATGCTGGAATTTTGATTCCTTATGCCGCGTGGCTGCAGTTCAACGATCTCAGCCTTGTTCGCAATTCATGGCCGGCAATGGAACGCTATATGGATTTCATTCTAAAAAACAATCCAGACCATATTCGTCGTAACGCATTGGGCGCGAATTATGGAGATTGGTTGGCACCGGATCCGAAAACATCCAAAGTGCTGATTGGCACCGCATACTGGGCGCTGGTAGCGAAGGACATGGCAGAGCTGGCTAGCGCGGTGCATCGTCCGGAGGATGCAAAGAAATATCAGCAGGAGTACGAAGCAATTGCAGCGGCCTATCGCGCGGCCTTCATCAAGCCGGATGGCAGCGTGGATGGCAATACGCAAACTTCATACATAGCAACGCTGTACACCGGGATTGCGCCCGCGTCTCTGCGCGAGAATATGGTGCAGCGGCTCGCCGCTGATCCCGGATTGAGGCAGAGAATCACGCGCCAGGCTTTCGAGGATGCTCATCTGTACTCCTACGAAAAACGGGCCAAGCGTATTCTGGAAGTCGCCTTGACTGCTTTCCGCGAT
>CAIZGA010000584.1 GCA_903932385.1 uncultured Acidobacteriota bacterium | reverse complement strand
GTTTCACGCAGCTCTTTCAGCACGATGCCGAGTTTGTGGGTGAAATCGTTGCGGCTTTCGGCTGCGCAAGCCTCGGCGTAATTGGGGGCTGGGGAGGTGCCGCAGCGGATGAGCTGCCCGGAGATGTGCCTGCCGGTCTTGGTATCCGGCAGCGCCTCCACCAAGGCACAAATGCGCGCCGCAAAATCCAGGAACCGCTCTTCCATCTCATCCGCCAAATCCAACGACGACTTCTCCGCACTCATGCAATTTTCAGTTCCCAGTTTTCAATTCTCAGTTTTCAGTCTTCCAGAAAGCTCCCGCCTAAATCGAAACGCTCCCCGTAAACACAAAGTCCGCCGGGCCAAACAGCGTCACATTCGTGTACTCACTTTTGTCCACCTCCTCAAATCCCACTTTCAGCGTGTCCCCGCCTTTGACGAGGACGCTGATGGGGCTGGGCTCGCCGGTGAGTTCGTGGTAAATCAGGGCGCAGGCGACCATGCCGGTGCCGCAGGCGAGGGTTTCATCCTCCACGCCGCGCTCGTAGGTGCGGATGGCGATGCTGCCAGGGGCGAGGACCTTGACGAAGTTCGCATTGGTGCCTTTCGGCTTGAAGGCTTCGTGGTAGCGCAGGGAGGCTCCCCACTCGCGCACGGGCACGGCTTCCAGGTCATCCACCATCACCACGGCGTGCGGCACGCCGGTGTTCACGCTATGTACGGTCAGCCCGGCCCCGGCCACTTCGAGGTGCTGGGAGAGCTTGAGGTTGTGCGGGGCGCTCATGTTGATGCGTACGTGACCGCCTTCAAACTCGGCGGAGATGATGCCGGCGAGGGTCTCAAAGCGGATCTTGGTGAGCGTGTCGCCGTGCAGATGATTCACGAAGCGGCCAAAGCAGCGCGCGCCATTGCCGCACATCTCGGCCTCGCCGCCGTCGGCGTTGTAGTAGCGCATCTTGAAGTCGCCGTCCGCCGTCGCAGGCTCCACGCAGAGCAGGCCGTCGGCCCCGATGCCGCGATGGCGGTCGCAGAGCTTTTCGATCTGGTCCTTGGTCAGCGCGAGGCTGAGGTCGCGATTGTCCAGCATGACGAAGTCATTGCCGGCGCCGTTCATTTTGGTGAAGGAGAGTGTCATAGGAGGAAAATCAGAGGGCTTTGACGGCATCCACGAGGGGCTTCACGAAGGCTTCCACCTTCGCGGCGCAATCCGGGGACGAACCGTTTTGTTCAATCAACTTTACGATGGCGCTGCCGACCACGACGCCATCGGCTTTGCTGGCGATCTCAGCGGCTTGGGCGGGGTTGGAGACGCCGAAGCCGACGCATACCGGCACGTCCGTGGCGGCCTGGATGATGGCCACCTGCTCGGCGATGCCGGAGGCGATCTCCACCTGCGCGCCGGTGACGCCGAGGCGGCTGACGTAATAGACAAAACCCTCCGCGCATTTGGCGATGCTGGTGATGCGCTCCGTCGAAGAGGTCGGCGCGATGAGCTGGATGTGGCGCAGTTCCGCCGTGGGCTTCAGCTCCGCATTCTGCGCCGCCTCATCCGGCGGCAGGTCCAGCACCAGCACGCCATCGGCCCCGGCGGCAGCGGCGTCGATGTGGAAGCGCTCGTAGCCGTAGGTATAGACGGGATTGAGGTAGGTGAAGAGCACCAGCGGCACC
>CAIZGA010000583.1 GCA_903932385.1 uncultured Acidobacteriota bacterium | reverse complement strand
GGGCTTTAGCTCCTGAGGCAATGCGGAATTGAAAACCGGATTTTGCGCCGCCAGGAATCGCGGTAGGGAAGCAAACGTATCGGGCTGGATTTTCAGCCTCCCAGGAAGGGAAGAGAACCAGTGGAATTCTTTCGCAATGTAAACGTGGACTGGCTGGGGAAGAAGTGGTATTTCCTCGGCTTCTCGCTCATCTTCAGCGTCTCCGGCTTGTTCTCGATTTTTTTCTGGCACCACATCCCGCAGGGCGTTGACTTCAAGGGCGGCACCAAGGTGTACGTGCAGTTCAGCTCCACGCCGGACGTGCAGGCAGTGCGCCACGCGCTGGATGCTGCAGGGTTGCACGATGCAGAGATTCAGCAGATCAGCGCCGGCCCGCTGAACAGCAAGAGCAATGAAGAAGTCATCGGCCTGCCCCAGAGCCAGACCAGCGAAGCCGCACTGGATGCCGGTCGCGCCGCCATCACACAGGCGCTGGCCTCAGGCTATCCGCAGAACCCGATCAATCCCAAGCAGACGCAGGTGGAAGTGGTTGGCCCGCAGGTGGGCAAGCAACTGCAGGTGCAGGCGCTGAAGGCGACGCTGTATTCACTGGCCGGAATGCTGGTGTATCTGTGGTTCCGCTTTGAGCTGATCTACGGCGCTGCGGCCGTGGTCGCAGTTTTTCACGACACGCTCATCACTGTCGGCGCATTTAGCTTGACGAATCAAGAGATCACACTTACGGTAATTGCAGCGATACTCACTCTGATCGGTTATTCGATGAACGACACGATTGTCGTTTTTGACCGCATCCGGGAAAATCTGCGGACCCAGCGTCGTGATACGCTGTCTGACGTAGTCAATCGCAGCATCAATCAAACATTGAGCAGGACAGTGCTGACCTCGGGACTGACCTTCCTGACGGTGTTGAGTCTGTATCTGTTTGGCGGCGAAGTGCTGCACGGCTTTTCCTTCGCGCTGGTGGTTGGTATTCTTATCGGCACGTACTCGTCGATTGCAGTGGCTGCACCGATGCTGGTGGCCTACCAGAACTGGCGTGCAGCACGTGGCAAGGCAGCGGTTCTGCCGGCGGGGAAAAAGAAGTAGGGAACATCTGCAGGGGAATTTTGCAGAAGGATTTTTGAACGGGGCTTACGCGATTGGAATTTGAAGTCGCGAAAGGGTTTGGCAACAGGAACGATTTGTTGGAACGTTTGCATCATTTTTGCAGCATGTGTGGTTCACCGATATTTATCAGCCCGCAGTGACACAACTCGGGAACAAAATCTGGTCCAACGGTGTCTATAGCAGTTGCAGTCAACCCGCATGGGTGCGAGGTGCGTATGTTTGAAGATTCAACATTTCAATCTGCCGGCAAGATCAAGACGAAGTCGGGAACATGGATGATTGCCACGGCAATCTTCAATGGAACGATTTTGCTCATCGGCATTCTCATTCCACTGATTTACCCTGAGGCGTTGCCCAAGGGCGCTATGAGCATGTTGCTGTCGGCCCCGCCGCCGCCGCCACCGCCACCACCGCCGCCGCCGCCGCAGGTTCACGTGGTGAAGATGGTCTCGGAACTGGACCAGGGCCTGCACGCGCCCAGCAGAATTCCGAAGACAGTCGCCAAGATTGTTGAAGAAGCCGCACCGCCGTCGTCCGGCGTTGTGGGTATGGGTAGCGGCATGGGTACCGGAAGCGGCGCCGTCGGTATCATGGGCGCGATGGGTACTGGACCTGCACCGGTGGTCAAACAGGCCCCGCCGCAGAAGATCCGCGTATCTGCCGGCGTCATCTCGGGCAACCTGACCTACGGACCTCAGCCACTGTATCCCGCCATTGCCAAGGCAGCACACGTCTCCGGCACGGTGGTTCTTTCGGCCACTATCTCTAAGACCGGCACCATTGAACACTTGCAGGCTGTAAGCGGTTCGCCGATGCTGGTGAATGCGGCCATCGCTGCAGTGAGCCAGTGGCGCTATCGCCCGTACCTGTTGAGCGGCGTGCCGGTGGAAGTTGACACGACCATCAACGTCATCTTCAACCTGAACTAACGAGTTTTGCAGTAACCGAGTTTGTAGTTTTGAGTCCACGCTGCATGTTTGGCGAATTGTTGCCAGGGATGTGGTCAACCAGTAACCCATCAACTGCCATGCATTACCGGAACGAACGGGGCGAAGTCGCAAGGCCCGCCCAGACAAGTTCAGGCAATCAGGAGGAAATGTGATTCTCGCTCATCTCACACAATTCGCTGCAGCTGCGCCATCGCACATGGCGTTTTTCGACGACGAGCCGGTAAGCTTTACGCTGACCGGATTGATCGGAAACATGGGCTGGCCGGCCCGCATCATCGCCTTGATTCTGGTGATTATGTCGGTATGGTCGCTCGCCGTGATGATTGACCGCTGGCTGTATTTCCGCGCAGCCCGCAACCAGTCGCGTGAATTCGCGCCCAAGGTTGCCGGAGCTCTGAAGGACGGCAAGCTGGACGAAGCCATCAAGATTGCTGACCGCAGCAAGAAGTCGCACCTGGCAGAAGTTGTGGGCGCAGGCCTGCAGGAGTTCCGCGCATCGGCCGGCTCCAACAACCAGGTAGATGCCAGCCAGCGCGCACTGGAGCGCTCGGAAGCGATTGTCCATGCCAAGCTGAAGCGCGGCCTGGGTGCACTCGCCACCATCGGCTCCACGGCACCATTCGTCGGTCTGCTCGGAACCGTTATCGGTATCTTGAACGCCTTCCAGGCCATCGCAGTGCAGAAGACCTCTGGTATCGGCGCAGTCGCCGGCGGTATTTCTGAAGCCCTGGTGACGACCGCAGTCGGTCTGTTCGTGGCCATCCCGGCAGTTATGACCTTCAACTATTTCAGCAACCAGGTAGAAGCCTTCGACGTGGAAATGGACAACTCCTCGAGCGAACTGGTGGACTACTTCATCAAGCAGAAGCGCTAGTAGCACCGGCAGCAATGCCGTGCAACAGGGCGGAATCACACGCATTCAGACCGGACACCGCAGCGAACGGTGTCCGGGCCTGAAGCGCAGAGACCGCAAACCAGACCGGAGACGGACTGGAGCTGCTTGAAATTGAGGCGCTCGACCGGCCGCAGATTACGGAGACAGCAATGTCAATTAGCAAACGAAATGAAGGCGCAAAGGTCAACTCCAATATCAACGTCACACCCATGGTGGACGTGATGCTGGTGCTGCTGATCATCTTCATGGTGATTACGCCGATGTTGAACAACAAGGTGAACGTAGACCTGGCCAAGACAGAAACCGCTGTCGCCTTGCCGGATGCCGATAAGGAAGACGCCATTGTTGTCGCCATCACCCGCGACGGTAATGTCTTTCTGGGCGCGACCAAGGTGAGCGTTGACGACCTGGGCAACAAGGTCAACGACCTGCTGAAGGATAAAACTACGAAGCCAAAGGTTTTTGTACGTGCAGACGCCCGCGCCAAGTATGGCAAGGTGAAGGCTGCAGTGGATGGCGTTCGCTCCGCCGGCATCAGCGAGCTTGGCCTGATTACGGAAAACATTTCCTCCGGCCAGTAGAAACGCGCAACGGCAGCAGCGCAGCAAAGAGTTTCCCCGCCGCGCAGGCGGGAGAATAAGAGGACTTCGAATATGGCAATGACAACCGGCTCTTCCGGTGGACTTTCCTCCGACATCAACGTCACTCCGCTGATTGACGTTCTGCTGGTGCTGCTGATCATCTTCATGGTGATCGTGCCGGTCACGCCCAAGGGACTGGATTCCCTGGTGCCGCAGCCGCCGAAGAAGCAGACGACCGACCAAGTGGATCCGCGCACGGTTGTGGTGCAGGTTACCAACCGCCCCGGTGCTGACCCGACGTACAAAATCAATGAGGACGATGTCGCCTTCAGCGCGCTCTATGACCGCCTGCAGGGCATTTACGCCACACGCGCCGAGAAGGTCATGTTCGTGAAGGCCGATGACGACGTCTACTTTGAAAAAGTGGCACAGGTCATCGACATTGCACACAAGGCCGGCGTGGACAACATCGGTTTAATTACACCCAAGGTGGAAGCCGGCCAGTAGGCCGGTTTCTGCTGCTTGACTGAGAACGCCTGCCAAGCTGGCGCAAGCCGACCGGCGGCAAGTAGAATCAGCCAACGGATATAACAATGGCTCCCGCCCCTGGCCTGCAACATCAGGTTTACGTCCGGCGACTGAAGGAGAAGATGAAGCGCATGAAATCAATAGCACGCATTCCAATGGCAGCCGGTGCACTCCTGCTGCTGCTCGCCTCTACAACCGGATGCAAAAAGCTCGAAGCACGCGACCATCTGAACAAGGGTGTGGAAGCGTACAAGGCGACGCATTACGAGGAAGCGATCAACCACTTCCAGCAGGCCATCCAGGATGATCCGACGCTGACCGACGCCAAGAATTATCTGGCGACCACCTACATGTACATGGTGGTTCCGAACCTGGTGGACCCGGTGGAGAACAAGGACAATCTGGCCAACGCGCAGCATGCGATTGACGGCTTCAACGCCGCGCTGCAGCAGAGCCCCGATGACGTCAATGCGCTGAAGGGTATCGCCACGGTTTACTTCAACATCGACAAGTTCGACCAGGCGAAAGAGTACCAGAAGAAAGTTCTGGCAATCGCCCCGAATGACGCGACGGCGGATTACACCATCGGCGTGATTGACTGGACCGTTGCTTACAAGAACGCGCGTGAAGTGATGGCAGCAGCCGGCCAGCAGATCAACGACGTGGACGCAGCCAACGTGCCCAAGCTGGACAAGAAGGTCTGCCCCAAACTGGACCAGATGAACAGCGACCTGGTGAATGAAGGCCTGAAGTATCTGCTGAACGCAGTGGCCGTCAATCCTGACTACGAAGATGCGATGGCGTACATCAACCTTCTGTACCGTCGTAAGTCGGACCTGGATTGCGGCGATCTGAATGCATTCAAGGCAGACCGTGCATCGGCCGACCAGTGGACGCAGAAGGCAATGGATGCCCGCAAGCGCATCGAAGACAAGAAGAACGCAGCCCACTCCGGCGGCGTGACCATGAACTAGCAGCAAGCTTTGCAGCAAACGGAAAGGCCTCCCACGCGGAGGCCTTTTCTATTGCGCAATCGGCTGACTACGGGCTGCATCTGAGGATAGAATCGTCTCTTGCAGAAGAAGGTACAGCAACGGCGCATCCGCAAGGTACTGGTGGCCAACCGCGGCGAGATTGCAGTGCGCGTGATACGTGCCTGCCGCGAGCTGGGCATCGGCACGGTTGCGGTCTACTCGGATGTGGACCGGCGCGCGCTGCATGTGCTGCATGCCGATGAAGCGTATCGGCTGGGTCCGGCACCGGCGCGGGAATCGTATCTGCGCGGCGAACTCATTCTGGAAATTGCAAAACAAAGCGGCGCGGATGCGATTCATCCGGGCTACGGTTTTCTTTCAGAGAATGCGGAGTTCGCTGAGATGTGCGAACAGGCTGGCGTGATTTTCATTGGGCCGCCGGCGAGTGCGATGCGCGCGTTGGGATCGAAAACTAAAGCGCGGCAGATGGCGGACAGCGTGAAGTTGCCGCGAGTTCCCGGCTCGACCAAAGGTCTGGAGTCACTGCATGAAGCCAAGCGAGTTGCGGCGGAGATTGGCTATCCGGTGATGTTGAAGGCCGCGGCGGGCGGCGGTGGCAAAGGCATGCGTGCAGTGGCGGCGGAGTCGGAATTGGCCGAAGCGTTTACGAATGCATCGAGCGAAGCGGAACGCGCATTCGGAAGCAGCGAAGTGTATCTGGAAAAATTAATTGAACGTCCGCGGCATATTGAAGTGCAGTTGCTGGCGGACCAGCACGGGCATTGCCTGTATCTCGGCGAACGTGAATGCTCGGTGCAGCGGCGACACCAGAAAGTGATTGAAGAGGCGCCGTCTGCCGTGGTGGATGAATCGCTGCGCAAGCGGATGGGCGAAGCGGCGTGCAAGCTGGCGTTGGCCGCCGGTTACACGAATGCGGGCACGGTGGAATTTCTGGTGGATGCGAAAAAGAATTTTTACTTTCTGGAAATGAATACGCGCCTGCAGGTGGAGCATCCTGTGACGGAGTTGGTGACCGGTCTCGACCTGGTGCATTTGCAATTGCTGGTGGCGCAGGGCGAACCGTTGCCGCTGCAGCAGAAGGATGTGCGTTTGCGCGGCCATGCGATTGAGTGCCGCTTGTATGCGGAAGATCCTGACAATGGATTCATGCCGTCGCCGGGGCGCATCACGCGGTTGATTCAGCCGCGCGGGCCGGGCATTCGCGAAGATTGCGGCGTGTACGATGGCTGGACGGTGCCGCTGGATTACGACCCGATGCTCTCAAAATTAATTGCCTTTGCGCCGACGCGCGCGATGGCGATTGATCGCATGCAGACGGCGTTGGCGGAGTATTGCATCGGCGGCGTGGCCAGCAATGTTGGATTGTTCCAGAGAATTCTGGGCGATGAAAAATTCCGTACAGCAGAAATTGATACCGGATATTTGGATCGATTGCTGGCGGAAGAAAAAGTTATCGCACCACCGAGCGAGGAAGAGTTGATGGTGGCGGCGATTGCAGCGGCGTTGTTTGAGGGCCACGCAGTGAAACAAAATCAAACCGCAGCCGCAGAAGAAAAACAAAGTGCATGGCATCGCGCTGCACGCAGAGAGGCGCTGCGCGGATGAAGTACAACGTACAAATCGACGACGCGATGCGTGTGGTGGAGTTGCTGCAACTCGACGATGGCCTGCACGTGAGTGTGGATGGCGTGGGCGTGGAGATGGATGCGGAGATTTTGCAGCCGGGGCTGCTCTCGCTGCGTGTTGGTAAACGCAGCTACCATTGCTGGCTGGATGAAACTCCCCAGGGCCGGCGCGTGGTGGTGGAGGGACGCCGGTTGGCGTACAGCGTTGCGGACCCGCGTCAATTGCGGCGTGGCGCGCACAGCGGCATGGAGGGTGGCGTGGCGCAGATGAAGGCGCCGATGCCGGGCCGCGTGGTGAACCTGCTGGTGCAGGTGGGTGATGCAGTGGAAGCGAAGCAGGGCGTGGTGGTGATTGAAGCGATGAAGATGCAGAACGAATTGAAAGCGCCGAAGGCCGGGCGCGTGGTGCGCATCCACGCGGCTGCGGGAGATACGGTGCAGTCCGGCGCGGTGCTGGTGGAGATTGAATAAATAATTCTGCGCGAGTTGCTTGCAAAATAAAAAGACACGGCAGAGGCCGTGTCTTTTATTTTTGATGCTTGAAGCTTAGTGGGCTTCGTTCTTGAAAATCTGCTCAGCGAAATAGTTTTCAACGCGCGCCTGGTCATGCAGCATTTCCAGATAGGCGGAGCGCAGCAACTGGCTGCGTCCATCGCGCAACTGCTGGCGGATGGCCTGTTGCACGCGCGGGTCGCTGAGTTCGCGCTGGCCGGCGGGTTCGCGGGCAATCAGCTTGAAGATGGCGAAGGCTGCGGTCTTCTTGCTGTTGGGATCGGTGGCGGGAATGATGCCGGTAATCTGGCCGTCTTTCAGATTGGAAATGGCCTGATAAACATTGGCCTTGGCCTTCAGGTCCGACTCCGGCACGAAGCCCAGGTCGCCGCCCGAAGGGGATGTGTCGGGGTTCTCTGAAAAATTTGCGGCCAGTGTGCCGAAGTCTTCGCCGCTTTCCAGCCGATTGTGCAGTTCCTGAATTTTCTTGGTGGCTTCAGCTTCGCTCATCGCCTTGCTGTTCTGCAGGTTGCCGGCTTTGCCGGGGATGCAGGTGACGACAATTTCCGCGAGGTGATAGCCGGGCTGGACGAGATTGAAGTCCGACTTGTGCTGGTCGTAGTAATTGCTGATGTCGGTGTCGCTGATATTGATCTTGGAATTGATTTCTTTGTTCAGCAGCTTCTCGTTGGTCAGCTGGCGGCGGATATCGCGCTTGAGGTCATCAACGGTGAGGTTCTGTTCCTTCAGGCGGGCGTCAAACTGTTCCTGCGTGTAGGGCGCTTTGTACTCGGTCAACTTGGCCAGCACTTCATCGTCGGTGGCTTCCAGCTTCAGCTTGGCCGCGCGCTGCTGCATGATTTCATCTTCAATCAGGCCGTGCAGGATGTTGAGGCGAAGGCTGTCAGCCTGTATCTGGCTGGGCTCGGGGCCGCTGGCAATCTGGTTCTTGTAGTACTTGTCCACTTCAGAGCGCTGGATGGCCTTGCCGTTGACGGTGGCCATGACGTCTGCGCTGGGGCTGCGATGGCAGCCGGAAACGAGGATGGGGCAGAGCACGGCAGAAACGAGGGCAAGGGCAACGCTGTAACGCGTGCGGTGCATGCTTCCGGTGGTGCGGATGCGGGTGGCCTGTGTGGTCGTCGTTGTTCCGGTCTGCTGGGTCATTGTGTTCTCACGTCCGTTGCTGCAGAAATGGTCGGGCCAGTTTGGCAAAGTTCGCCGGGGGCTCGTCCGCCGTGGCCTGAAAGAGCCACAGATTTGATTCTATGGGATTTTAACCCATAAATCTTGGCCAGGTCGGCGATTCATGGCTTGGCAGGTGATTCCTGTGATGCGGGTGCGGCCGGCTTGGCTGGCGGGGTAACGCCATGAGCAAGCAGGGCGCGGTCAATCGAATTGGTGAGAATGTCAATGTCTACAACACCATCCATTTTTTCTCCGTCTACGTAGAGGGTGGGGGTGGCGTTCAGGCCGAGCGTATCGGCGAGCTTCACTTCTGTATCCACGTCGGCCTGGTCCTGGTCATGCACGCATGCGGCCACGGCCTTTGTGTCGAGTTTGTTGTGGAGGGCTTCGTCGTTGGTCAGCCGGTCCAGCCGGTCAAAGATGATTTGTGTTTCCGGCTTCACAGCTCCGGGAGTGACCACCACCGGCTTTGCGTCGGCCGGCTTGGCGTTGGGATCTTTGGGTGCGTCGGGCTTCGTTGTAGCGGGCGCTGGAGGCGGGGCGGCAATCTCACGCGCGTGGGCGTGAATGTAGTCCACCAGGTCCCAATACGCGATGCCGCTCTGTGCCGTGTTCAGTTTGGCGATGCAGTTCACATCCACTGCGGCATGCATGGCCCAGGGGTGAATTTCTGAAAGCGGAAAATCCTTGTAGTAGAAAGCGACCGTGTCTTTGTAACGGGTGGAGAGTGCGGGGAACATGTGCGAGTGCATCATGGCGCAGTAGGGGCACTGCAGGTCGTCAAAAACTATGACCTTCACTGTTGCGTTGGCGTTGCCGCGAACCGGGCGGCCAGCGATGGGGATGACGGTATCAAAGTCACGGGAGACATCGAAGCGGACGATGCCGAGCAAGGTTTTCTGGTCTGCGGAAATCATCATGGTGACTTTGCCGGCGGGCTTGCCGTTGTTCATCACGGTGATGAGCAGGTTGTTGTAGCCGGGAATGTCGCCCGGGGTCTGATTGCCGATGACGAGGTCCATCTCCGGCGGAATGTTGAAATGATTGCGAACGGTCACATCCACATAATGCAGAGTGATTGGCGCCAATGGCGGAAGGGCTGCACTGGCGTTCGCGACGGCAGCAGTTGCGGGCTGCGAGGCAGTTTGTGCCGTGGCATGTGGCGCGACCAGCAGCGAAATCGCAAACAGCGAGGCTGGAATCAGAGAGCGGAGGGATGTGTTTTTCTTCAGGGCAATCACGAGCCATTATTTCACGAAGCGGGAAATGGCAGGGTGATGCGGCTAGTAGATTCTATCGGCGCGGCGCAGGTTGCCGGTGGTGCCGATGCCGTTCAACGTGATGCTGAAGCGGTACACGTTTTCATCGCGGATGCTGCCGAGGGAGTAGTGGCGATACTCAAAACTGAAGCCGCAGCAGTTGGAGTTGTAAGAGGTCTGTATGGCGGAGTATTCGATCACATTTTGATTAATGTCATAGCCGTAGTTGGCGGCGGCACTGAGGCCGTGTGCCTGCGGTCCGCCGTAGCCCAGCATCATGCGGATCTGGTTGAAGTCGGCGAGGTGTGTGATTTGACCCTGGATGAGCACCTCATCGGGTGCGTCCATGTGCGCGTCGCCGACGCCGGCAAACCAGCTGCCTTTGCGGTAGTCGCCGAAAACATTGCTGGTGGCGATGCGGCCGTTCACAGTGTCGTAATTCAGGTCCCATTCAAGATCGGTATTGCTGGTGGTGCGCAGTCGAAGCTGCGACTGCACCGGGCTGAGGTTGCGCGGGCCGGTGAGGAAGGCGATGCCGGTGAAGTCGAGTGACGTATCGAGCACGTTGCGGCGATGGTTGATGATGGCGCCGCCGAAATCAGTGACGAAGAAATATTTCTGCGAGATGGTGAGGCTGAGCCACTCCTGCGCGGAACTGCGGCAAAGAGTTTCTCCGGGGCGTGGCGTTTCATCCACTTTGCATTTGTGCGGTGCCAGTTGGTGCATCAACAGGCGCTGCGTCAGGCCGTAATGCATTTCGCTGGTGTCGCTGATGATGTCGACTGGATCAAAGCGCAGGATGTTGTTGAAGTTGTCAACGCCTTCCACGTAGTTGTATTTCAGGAAAGGCTCAATGGTGTGTTTCAACTCGGTGCCGTGCGGCGATGCGCCGTCTGGGTCTGCGTGGCCGGGAAGGAAGGTGCGTTCCACAACCGGCGGGCGCAATTCAAATCCGCCTTCAACTATGAGGCGGTTGATGCTGGTGTTCTGTTGAGTGGGCAGCGAGTTGGGCACACTGGCCGGCGGCAACTGGCTGCGGCTGTAGAAAGTTTCGCGCAGACCGATTCGCGGCTGCAGCGTGAATCCATCCCAATGCACATTGGCGTAAATGCGCGGATGCAGGTCGAGGCGGTACATCAGGCCGTTGGTGTCAAAGCCGGGCTCGTGACGTTGCAGCTCCGTGCTGGCGGCATCCACGGCCCAGTTGAAGGGAGAATGGCCGATGGGCCGCTCGACGGAAGAAAATTCCAGCGAGGGCAGATGCAGAATGCGAATGATGTCGGTCGAGACGGCGGCGTTTTCAAAACTCTGGAAGCGATCAAAGAGCAGCGAAGATGCTGTGCCGCTTTTTTCGCGTGTGACAAATAAAGTGGAGTTTACTTCTGACGATGTGGCCTGCAGAAAATTCTGCGAGAAGGCTTCGCGGTACACGTATGAGCTAAGGTACTCAATATTGCCGGAGGCGTAGGTGTGGTCGTTGAAAGCGTAACGGCCGGTGAGCGTGGCATCTTCACCACCCTGATTGGTATAGGTGGGCACGTTGTTCACAATCGGGTAATAGCCGCGATCAAAGAGGCCTGTGTAATGGAAATTGAGAAAGTCGCGACCGGGCCCGCGATAACGCAGAGAAAATTTTGGCGACCAGCCGCGACGAGAAAGATAGTCGAGGCCAACCAGCAGGTCGGCGCTGCGGTTGATCTTCCAATAAAATTCTTCGCCCAGGGTAATGCCGTTGGTGGTGGAGGTGCTGATGACCGGCATCAGAACTCCGGTCTGGCGACTGTCGGAATCCACCGGGTGCGAAACGTACGGCATGTAAACAAGCGGCGCGCCCAGCAGGTGAAAGATGGAATTGCTGGCACTGCCCTTGCTGGCATCCACGGCCATCTGCGAGGCGGTGAATTGCCAGTCAGGATGCGGCAGCGTGCAGCTGGTCATGGAGCCGCCTTCAATCTTGTAGGTGTTCGGCGCCAGCTTATGCACCACGCGCCCCGTGATGATGAAGGGGTTCGACGAAGCGGGAAAGATGCTGTCCGGTTGCAGCTCGCTTAAATTGTCAGAAACAAAATTGATGAGGAAGGGATTGTCTGCCGTGCTGGCCGGTGCATGCAGTGGCCGCACCAGGCCGATGCT
>CAIZGA010000582.1 GCA_903932385.1 uncultured Acidobacteriota bacterium | reverse complement strand
GGAAAACCCGCGTTGGGCGAGGCACAGCGGCGCGCCGTCTGGGCCATCACCCATTGCCGCACTCCGGTCATGGGCGGGCACCTTCATGCCTGCAAGTGCGGGGTGCGCGAGTTCCATTTCCATTCCTGCAACCACCGAGCCTGCCCACAATGCGGCAAGGCGGCCACGGCGGAGTGGGTGGAGCGCGAACTGGGCAAGCGGGTCGGCGCGCCGTACTTCATGGTGACCTTCACCCTGCCGGAAGAACTGCGCTGCCTGTTCCTCAGCGCGGCGGCCAAGGAGATCTACCATATCTTCTTCACCGCCGCAGCTATGGCACTATCAGAAACGCTCGCCGTGTCGCGCTGGCTCGGCGCTGTGCAAAGCGGCTTCACCATCATCCTGCACACCTGGAACCAGAGATTGCTCTTCCATCCGCATCTCCACTGCATCGTTCCAGGCGCGGGCATTGATGCGAGGGGCCGCGTGGTCACCGTGAGGAACCCCGACTACCTCGTGCCACAGAAGGTCCTGCGCCGCGCCTTCCGCGCCCGCTTCCGAGAATTGCTAGAGCAACTGGCTACCGAGCACGATTTTCCCGCCATCGACGCAACCGTATGGGACAAGGATTGGGGTGTGCATCTCCAGCCATTCGGCTCCGGCGAAAATGTCATCAAATATCTCGGTACCTACGTCTGCCGAACCGCTATCGGCGACTCGCGCATTGTTGCCATCAATGGCGACAATGTGACTTTCCGCTGGAAGGACCGCGCCAATGGCAACGCGGTGAAAACCGATACCATCAGCGGCGTTGAGTTCGTTAGAAGATACCTGCGCCATGTCCTGCCGCGAGGCATGCGGGCGATCCGCCATTACGGCTACTGCCATCCCGCCGCCAAGTTGAAACGTGAACGTGTGGCCGTGCATACCGGACGGCCGCTCTACATCGGTGCCTTCCAACTCCCGCAGCCCAAGCCGGCCCAGGCGCGTAAATGCCCCTGCTGTGGCGCGCCGATGCTGCGCATCATGACAATCCCCGCGCCTTGGCAATCCAGCCGCGCCCCGCCTCCGAAAAAACGCCGTGTCGCATGATGACGATCCCGTCAATCCTATCAGCAAACCTTTTCCGGATTTACAGACAAGGTGCGGACAGACTATGGGCACACCATGCGTTTTCATTGTTAGGACTCCACTCCGGTCACCTCAAATCAACGGCCTGGCCTGCTCATCTTCGTCACGTTCGACCGAACCATCCACTCAGGATGCTGTCGGGTTTCGTTGAAAGACGCTACGAGCCTTGTTCCGCCGAGCAATCGCAAACATAAATCGCATAGGGAGGCTCTTACTCCGCTGCGGGCTTGTTCAACCATGGGTGCAGTCGAAGTCTCCGCTGCGCTCCGACTTCGCAGCACCCTTTATTGTTCTGCTATTTTTGGTACGGTGGAAACGTTGGTTACCGGAATCTCCATGTGCTGGACAAACAGGACTGAACGGACCCCACGATGCGTGCTATCGACGGGGATGTGATGCCGGAATTCCTTCCTGGCGCTACCTGTGGGACGCACCCTAGATCCGACGATCAACAAACGGTGGGCAACCCGGCTGGCGGTGCCAGGGCGGGAAGTTGCAATTCGATCTACGGGCCTCGCGGCCGGGAGATCGGAAGGCTCGCCGTCCACCTCATCCAATCGGCATCTTGCGGGGTGCTTTGGATTTGGGTGTCTCATCACTTCGTATCTAAATTTCAGGCAGAACGTCAAAATGCACGCACCCGCGCAATTCCCAGGGTTGAGAAGCAACTGCGAAGCGGTTGCGGGTTGCGTGCCATGACTTGTTCGATTTATAGCGCCGCACGAGGCGCACCCCTTGAAGCCACGACGAACGATGATTGCCGGTCTTCAAAAGGCCCGCGCGTCTTCATGACGCCACCAACGCTACCAACCAATTCAAGACGTGACACGGTTAAACCAATTGATTCGTTACCAAACCGTCCCCGGCCGTATACCAAATGTCTACGATTGATTGGGAGGAATGCATTTAACGTGGATAGACGATTACCTCGGAAGATGAAAACCGCAAAACACTTATGAATCGAACGTTAAAGTGCATCCGCGTGCGCGGTTGTACCGGT
>CAIZGA010000581.1 GCA_903932385.1 uncultured Acidobacteriota bacterium | reverse complement strand
GGCCTTGTCGCGATGGCCGCTGACGAGGCCGGAGACGCGGGAGTGCTGCGACATGCGCGAGGCGGGAAGAAAATGTCCGGCGATGCGGCCGATGCCGATGATGGCGTAGTTGATTTTGCGGGGCGCGGCCTGGGCGAGGAGCGAGGGGGTGAATCGTGCGGCGAGGCCGAGCGAAGCGGCGCGGGCGGAGAGGGATGCGAATTGGCGGCGGGTGTAGGACATGATGGCTCCTGCGGATAACCTTTTTACTCAAGTAATGTTGGCGGAGATTGCTGAACCGTGTAGCGGCCTCTGCCTCGTGCATCTGGAATGATATGCCGAAATAAATAAACGATCTTCATCCAACCGCTGGTTTCAACCAATATCAGCGCGCCCCATAAATCACTGTGCTTACCGATGTAGCGCTGCTTCCAGTGCCAAATGGTTAAAAAGAAGAGATAGACACAGAACGGGAGCATGAATAAAAGGCCAAGAACAATCAATGTGTTTTTAAAAAATCCATCAGCAAGGAAATACTGCCAAACGAAGCACACTACTCCGGACAGCAATGCGATGGCAAAGTATCGCAGAAGATTAAAACGCTTTTTCCATTTCTCGTCATCGCGATTGGTCATAGTTTTGGCAGTGTATCGAAAAGCCATTTGCCCGCGATATGAATAAAGAACCGGGGAAAGGAACGACGGATGTACCAAGCAAGGTACATCTGGAAGAAAAAACAGGGGTTGGGGCGATTTCCTGCTTGCATGGGGATGGCGGCCATGTTTACTTAGTAGATAATGATTACTACAGCAATGAAAAACACACCCGCAGAGAAAGTCCCCGCCGAGGAGCACGCAGCCATGAAAATTGGCTCGACGATCCGCAACTTCCGCCTGCAGAAGAACCTGTCGCAGGGCGACATTGAGCGCAAGACCGGACTGCTGCGCTGCTATTTATCGCGCGTGGAAAACGGGCACACGGTGCCGTCGCTGGAGACGCTGCAGAAGATTGCGTTTGCGCTGGATATCCCGCTGTCACAGTTGTTTGCGGAGGACAATATCCGGCGGGAGTTTGACAACCTGCAACTGAGCGAGGAAGAAGTGCGGTTTTTGGCGGCGGTGCAGCGGTACTCGTCGAACCTGACGGAGATGGACCGGAAGCTGCTGCTGACGATTGTGAAGAAGTTCGCGCAGACTTCAGTGCAGTAGAAAGGCCTACCACCGATTCCACCGATGGACGCCGATTTACACCGATAGATCAAGAACTTGATGGTGATAGATCAAAAGCTTGATGGTGATAGATCAAGAGCTTGGTGCTGATAGATCAAAAACTTGATGGTGAAAAATCAACTGATTTAAATTCAGCGGCGAAACAATGAAGGTCTGGGCGATGCCCTGGCCTTTTTTATTGGCTGGCGTGAGTGGCCACCGAAGCAGTTGTTGGCGGAGTAGTTATCAGGGTGGGCAGCGTTTCGGTTAGCCGCGGCGGAAGTTGGCGATCCAGTAACCGAAGAGGGCGAGGACGAAGGCGGCGGCGGTGAAGACGACACGCTGGCGGGCGAGATATTTTTTACGTCCCTGCAGCATGAAGGGCAGCAGGGCCAGGCCGAGGACGAGGCCGCAGAGGCAGCCGCCGAGGTGGGCGGAGTTGTCGATGCGGATGCCGATGGGGGCGAAGCCGGCGGAGTAGCCGATGATGAAGTTAATCACCGCGAAAAAGATGACGGAGCGGCGCAGGCGGTTGAGTTCCTGCGGCGGCACGGGCAGGCCCTTATTGCTGAGCAGGACGATGAGCAGGCCGGCGATGCCGAAGACGGCCCCGGAGGCACCGGCACCGATGCTGCTGCTGTTGACGGTGGTGCTGAGCAGGTTGCCGGCCGCGCCGGTGAGCAGGTAGATGCTGAGCAGGCCGGTGGTGCCGACGAGTTGTTCGCCGAGCAGGCCGAGGTTCCAGAGGCACCACATGTTGGTGGCGAGATGGATGGCGCCGACGTGGACGAACATGGCGGTGACCAGACGCCACCACTGGTCATGCAGGAAGCCGAGTTCGCCGTAGCCCATGTAGTCGGCGTAACCGATGTTGGCGCCCCAGTGGAGCATCTGCTCTGGAGTGGGGGCGAGGGGCGAGACGCCGCTGACGAGCATGAGGACGAAGACGCCGATGTTGATGCTGAGGAGGATGTAGGTGGCGGGGGCCATGGCGAATCCGCGGCGCTGGCGGGGCGGCGGGGGCTGGGGCACGGGCGGGTGGGCGTAGTCGTCGTAACCACCGCGCTGGGGGGGCAGGAGTTCGCCTTCCGGCGCGCCGTAGTTTCTGGGGATGGCGCCGGTGAACTGGCTGCGTGCAAATGCGTCCATGTGTCTAAAGTATCGCGAGTGGGGGG
>CAIZGA010000580.1 GCA_903932385.1 uncultured Acidobacteriota bacterium | reverse complement strand
GGGCGAGGGAGCCGATACCCGACCTGCCGAATTATGCGGCGGGAACCTGGGGGCCGGAAAGCTCTGAACAGTTGCTGGCGGCCGATGGACACATCTGGCGGCATTTGTAGAGCAGGGGTTAGGGACCAGGGGTTAGGGATTAGAAAAGCAACCTCACTGCCTGCGCGATGTACGATATCGCAAAGAGAAACCGATGCCGAGAAAAATTGACGCTACCTATATTGTTTACGAGTCGCCGGAGTTGCTGGCGCAGGCGGCGGCACGGCTGTTTGCCGCGCGTGTGAATGCGGCGGCGGCGACGCGCGGCGTGGCGAGGGTGGCGATCTCCGGCGGGACGACTCCGCGAAGAATGTTTGAAGTGCTGGCCGAAGAATATGCGACGAAAGTTGCGTGGCAGCAACTGCATTTGTATTGGGTGGACGAGCGCGCGGTGGGGCCGGAGGATGCGGAGTCGAATTACCGGATGACGCGCGAGGCGCTGCTGGAAAAAGTGGCGATACCGGCGGAGAATGTCCATCGCATTGAAGGCGAGTTGGATCCGGAGGAAGCGGCGTCGCGGTATGAGGCGGAGTTGCGCAACTCGATGCGGCTGGAGGGGGCGGAGTCGCCTGCATTTGATTTGCTGCTGCTGGGCATGGGCGAGGACGGACACACGGCGTCGATATTTCCGCACACCGAAGCGGTGCATAATTTTGGACACCTGGCGCTGGCGAATGAAGTTCCGCAAAAAAATACTTGGCGGATTACGCTGAGCTGGTCGGTGATCAACGCGGCGAAGGACGTGGTGTTTTTGATTGAGGGCGCGGCGAAGGCGGAGAAGCTGCACGAGGTGTTGCTGGGCGGATATGATCCGGAGGCGCTGCCGTCGCAGTTGATTCGACCGGTGAATGGAAAGCTGACGCTGCTGCTGGATGCGGCGGCGGCGGCGGAGTTGCCGACGGGCGAAGCGAATGCGGATGGAACCAGCGCGGGAAAGATGGAGTTGCGATAGATGATATTGGCCGGCGATGTGGGCGGGACGAAAGTGCATCTGGCGTTGTTTGATTTTGCATCGGGCCGGCTGCAGTTGGTGCGCGATGAAAAGTTTGCCGCGCAGGAACATGCCGGGCTGGAAGAAATTGTGCAGAAGTTTTTAGCGGGCGGAAATCAAAACGTAGAAAAAGTTTTTGCCGCGTGTTTTGGCGTGCCCGGGCCGGTGCGCGATGGAAAGCTGCGGCTGACGAATTTGCCGTGGGAGTTGGACACGCGACAGTTGAGCCGCGAGCTGGCGATTGAACATTTGTTTTTGATTAATGATCTGGAAGCGAATGGGTACGGGATTCCTGAGTTGAGTGCGTCGCAGATATTGACGCTGCATGAGGGCGATGCGAGTGCAGTGGGGCATCGCGGATTAATTTCTGCGGGAACGGGACTGGGGCAGGCACTGCTGATTTGGAACGGGCGGGCGCATGTGCCGGTGGCGAGCTAGGGCGGGCATTGTGATTTTGCCGCGCGCAATCCGCTGGAGATTGAGCTGCTGGAATATTTGTTGAAGACGCTGATGGGGCGCGTGAGTTGGGAGCGCGTGGTGAGCGGGCTGGGGCTGCAGAACATCTACAAATTTTTGCGCGATGAAAAAGGCATGAGCGAGAGTGCTGCATTGCGCGAGCGGATGCAGGGCGAAGACGCGAACGCGGTGATTGGCGAGATGGGTGAGAGCGGCGAAAGCGAGTTGTGCGCGAAGACGCTGGAGATGTTTGCGGGCGCGTACGGCGCGGAGACGGGCAACATTGCGCTGAAGGTGATTGCCGCGGGCGGGATGTACCTGGGCGGCGGAATTGCGCCGAAGATTTTGAAGACGATGCAGAATGGAACCTTCATGCAGGCGTTTCTGGACAAGGGGCGGCTGAGCGGGCTGCTGGAGAAGATGCCGGTGCGTGTGATTCTGGAGAGCCGGTGCGCGCTGCTGGGAGCGGCGGCGTATGCCGAGGCGAGGGCGGCGGAAATTTCCGGCCGGTCAGAACGGCTGGCGTCGAATTAATCGCGGTTCCATAAAATAATTCTGCAGATGCGAGTGTTTGTGAGATTGTGAGTGTTCTAGATTGTATGCCCCGTAATTTATTTCCAATCCCAATGAAACAAATTGGCGTGATGCGTGCGATGTTGTGCACGGCACTGCTGCTTGCGGCGAGCGCCGGGGCGCAGCGGTTGCCGGCGGGTGTGCAGCCGGAGCATTATGCGATTTGGATCAAGCCGGAGTTGAAGACGCAGAGTTACACGGGCAGGGAAAGCATTGAGGTGGTGCTGGACAAGCCGACGCGTGTGATTACGCTGAATGCGCTGGAGTTGAAGATTGAATCGGTGATGGTGGCGCGCGAGACGGCGAAGTTGACAACGAAGTCTGAAACAGAAAAAACGTTCGACTTGACGGTGAAGAGCGAGACGGCGACGGTGACGATGGACCCGGCGAAGGAGCAGGCCACCTTCACATTTCCAACAGCGTTGCCGGCGGGGCGGGAGCGTATCAACATTGTTTTCAGCGGGAAGCTGCGGAATGATTTGCGCGGCATCTATCTATCAAAATCGGCAAAGCGCAGTTATGCGATGACGGAGTTTGAACCGACCGATGCGCGGCGGGCGTTCCCGTGTTTTGACGAGCCGGCGATGAAGGCGACGTTTGATCTATCGCTGGAAGTGGATGCGGGGGATACGGCGATATCGAACGGCGCGATGGTGAGCGATGCGGCGGGCGACGCCGGGAAACATACGCTGCGTTTTGCGACGACGCCGAAGATGTCAACGTACCTAGTGGCGTTTGTGGTGGGCGACCTGCAGTGCGAGAGCGGCGAAAGCGACGGGGTGCCGATACGTGCGTGTGCGACTCCGGACAAGGCGGGGATGACGCGGTTTTCGCTGGAGACGGCGGAATTTGCGGTGAAGTATTACGACAATTATTTCGGAATTAAATACCCGATGGCGAAGCTGGACCTGATTGCGATGCCGGACTTTGAAGCGGGCGCGATGGAAAACTTTGGCGCGATTACATTCCGCGAAACGGGAATGCTGGTGGATGAAAAATCGGCGACGCTGGAGCAGAGGAAGTCGGTGGCGACGAATGTGGCGCACGAGATTGCGCACCAGTGGTTCGGCGATTTGGTGACGATGCAGTGGTGGGACAATCTGTGGCTGAACGAAGGCTTTGCGACGTGGATGGAAAACAAGTCCGTGGAAGATTGGCAGCCGGGTTGGCAGATGGATGAAGTGCAGGCGGAGACGCTGGACGATGCGATGAATTACGACGCGCAGCCGATTACACATCCTGTGCGTGTGGCGGCGGAGACGCGGAGCGAGATCAATGAATTGTTTGACAGCATTTCGTACAGCAAGGCCGGGTCTGTGCTGGCGATGGTGGAGGAGTACGAGGGCAAGGACGTTTTTCGCGACGGCGTACGGCAGTATCTGAACGCGCACTTGTATGGCAATGCGACGGCGGAAGATTTCTGGAATGCGCAGAAGGCAGTGAGCGGAAAGCCGGTGGACAAAGTGATGGGCAGCTTTGTGTTGCAGGCGGGATTGCCGATGCTGCATTTTGCATTGGACAAGAAAGGGAATGTGGAAGTTTCGCAGGAGCGATTTTTCAAAGAGCCGGCGAAAGAGGATGCAACGACGGGCGAAGCGACGCGAGCGAATGCGTTGAACGCGTGGCGGTTGAGTTTGTTGCACGGGCAGGGGCAGAAGTGGACGGTGCCGGTTTGCATGAAGGACGACGCGGGGAAAGTGGCGTGTGTGCTGCTGAAAAGTTCTTCGCAGAAATATAAATTGCCGGCGGGCGAAAAGTTTTTCTACGGCAATGCGGGTGACAAGGGCTACTACCGCAGCGATTACGATGCGAAGTTATACGCGCGGATTGTGGCGGAGGCGGAGACGCGGCTGACGCCGGTGGAACGGATTGGGCTGATTGCGGACCAGTGGTCGATGATGCGCGCGGAGCGACGAACGGCGGCGGACTACATGGACCTGGTGAAGTCAGTGAGCCACGATGCGAATCCCGAAGTGGTGCGGAACGCGTTGGAAGGGGAGAGCGTGTTGAGCGACCGCATTGCGAGCGAGGCGGAGAGCGATGCGATGAGCGCGTGGGAGCGGGCGGAGTTCGGGCCGATTTATCGCGCGTTGCCGCCGATGAAAAAAGGCGAGCCGCAAAAAACTCTGGAGACGCGGGCGATGCTGTTCAACCTGCTGGGCGGGAGCAGCGATGCGGCGGTGATTGCCGAGGCGCATGAGCTGGGAGAAAAATATCTGGCGGACCCGGCGAGCATGGATGCATCGATGGGCGAGGCGGCGGTTTCCATCATGATTGCGAACCAGGAGACGGCGGGCGATGCGGCGGCGTTGTATGAAACTCTGTTGCGGCGGAGCCAGATCGAGACCGACCCGACGCGACAGAATGATGCGTTGAT
>CAIZGA010000579.1 GCA_903932385.1 uncultured Acidobacteriota bacterium | reverse complement strand
TGTATTGCTCACAGCAATGCGCAGCAGATTGGCCGCCTTCTCACTCATCTCGCCCAGCAGTCCGGCAGAGAGCAGCCCCAGCGCGCCGCGAATGGAAGTCAGCGGCGTTCGCAACTCATGGCTTACCGTGGAAACAAATTCGTCTTTGGAGTGTTCCAGTGCCTGGCGCTCCGTCACGTCATGCAGCGTAACCAGAAATCCTTCGGCCCACGGTGTCAATATGAACTCCACCGGCACGCTGCTGCGGTCCGTGCGATGCAGCGTTTCCGCGCACGTGATGGATGCATGGCCCGCAAGCGCCAGCTGCAGTTTGCAATCGGCCGCGCAAGTCGGGCTGTCTGATTGCAGACTGGATGCATGGCGGTAGTGCAGCAAGTCATGCACCAGCTTGCCGGTGATATGTTGCGGCCCCAAATGCAGCAATTCTGCCGCCGCCGCATTGCAGCCGACGATACGTCCATAGCGGTCGCTCTGCAAAATGCCGTCCGGCAACGCATCCAGCAACTGCGAGAAATGTCGTGATTGGCGCCGCTGCGCCAGCAGAAATGCCCCAGCGAAAATGCCAATGCCAACCAGCGCCGCAAACATCCCCAGCGCGGCAGGCAGAGAGCCATTTGCCGGCAACTGAATCGCGAGCCTCTGCATGGCATGCGGCATGGGGCCTGCCGTAGACCACCCAAGCGAAGTTGCTATTGCCGTGGACATCCGAATGGTTGCGAGCATACTACAGCGATTGTCCGCTGAGTAGGCTTCGCGCGACGCAATTCTGCTGGAATCTGCCGGAGCAGACTCTGGTTCGACAATGGCTGGGACAGTTGCTCTAGGGGAGCGGTTGCGAGGTTAACGCCAGGGTCGTCTCTGCATTTTGCTCGCTGGTTGCTTCCGCATAAAGCGGCTTGCTGTTCTGGGTCTGCTTGTAGGCGTCCGAAGACACCCTCACCAGACTCCAGCCAAAGAGACACAGAAGGCAGTATAGGAGAAATAAACAACAAAACAGCATAAGACCTTGTTCCTCGGTTCGTACATGAAAAAATTCAAAACGTACAGAATTCAGACATGCCAGGATTCGTAATGGCCGATCCATGCCGTCGCATACGCACACGTCCAGCCGTTCCTGAACGCATGGAAATATGTGATCAGCAGTTTTATTGCAAGGTTACATTACTCCACATTTGTATGAATTGTGAACAGTTCTTTCAAGAAAGAAATATAAAAATCAAACCCGTTCCTAAATGGTCCTCTCGGTCGATTGTCTGGGTTTGTGATATGGCTCACAGTATCACTGTGACGCCAACCCCGTAAGTACCTGTGAGCAAAGGGATATGCCGTAGCTATGAAATACAGAATTTCATAGATTCGCAATTATAATCTCTAATAATTCGGAGATTGGACTTGGATTGAATATTACAAACTGTTGAAATCTATAGGTTTATAGATTGGCATTCAAATTGATACAGGTTTAACAAACGTCAATCTTTGTTTTGGACTACAGCGTAGTTTGGGGATGTGAGCTAGACCACGAGATGCGCTGATTTTGAGCTATTTTTGCAATCAGAAAGTTCAGACAACAAAATACTGACAGGAGAAAATAATGATGTCTCTTGACCTGGGTACTAGGAATATCTCCCTGACAAGCTGGATACCACGGACCGCACGCGCGGTAATTTTGCCGTGCCTTACGCTTGCCCTCGTAATTTGCCTTGCCATTTCTGCGAATGCGCAGACGCTGGTTTCCGGTGAAGTCACCGGTACAGTGACCGACACACAGGGCGCTGCCGTGGCCAATGCCACCGTCGTCCTGCAGAACCAGGCCAGCGGCGCCACCCTGAAGGTGACGACCAATGCGGAAGGCAAATTCACTGCCCCGCTGCTCAAGCCCGGTGTCTACATCCTGACCGCCACTGGCCAGGGTCTGACGACCAATAAGACCTCCGTTGAAGTCCCAGTCGGCGCCATCGCCACCGCGGACCTGAAGATGAAGCCCGCAGGCGCGGCCGCAACTGTTGAAGTTTCCGCAGCCACGGTGCCCATCATCGATCTCACAACTCCTGCCCTGGTCACAACCTTTGACGAGCAGCAGTT
The DNA here is from genome assembly GCA_903932385.1 of uncultured Acidobacteriota bacterium. GTDB lineage: Bacteria > Acidobacteriota > Terriglobia > Terriglobales > Acidobacteriaceae > CAIZGA01. The sequence continues at coordinate 4,531 of CAIZGA010000579.1, read as the reverse complement.
CCAGGAACTGCCCGCCCCCGGCGGCGACATCTCCACCATTGCCTACACGGCACCCGGCGTTGTGGTCAACGCTGGCGGTTCCTATGGCAACTTCAGTGTTGACGGTCTGCCCGGCATCTCCAACCTCTTCGTGTTGAACGGCGCTGACTACAACGATCCATTTCTCAGCCTGAATAACTCCGGTTCTTCCAACCTGACCCTCGGCCAGGCGGAAGTCCAGGAGTCCTCGGTCATCGTCAACAGCTACAGTTCGCAGTATGGCCGCGCCGCCGGTGCAACGGTCAGCTACATCACCAAGTCGGGCGGCAACAACTTCCACGGCCTGGTCAACTACTACTGGAACGGCGACATGCTGAACGCCAACGACTGGTTCCGCAACCTGAATGGTGCGGGCCGCGAGCGTTCGGTCTCCAACCAGTGGGCAGTCCAGGGCGGCGGTCCCATCATCAAGGACAAGCTCTTCTTCTTTACCGACTATGAAGGTCTGCACTATGTGCTGCCGGCCAGCGGCGTTTCGGTCTTCCCGTCCGCAGCCCTGCAGACATACGTCCTGAACAACATTCCTTCACAGTCCACCTCACTCTATACACAGACCTTCAACCTCTATAAGAACGCACCCTTCTACAATGCAGCTTTGTCGAAGCCAACCACCAATGCTCCTATCGTTGGTGGCAACCCGGCACCGCAAACCACTCTGCAGGACGGCAACGAAGATCTCGGTTGCGGCCTCTATGGTTTTGCTGGAACGCCGACGGGTCTCGCTCCTCACCAGTACTTCGGTTCGGTTCCTTCCAGCGACCCCTCGGGTTCGGCAATTGCCTGCACCAACGGTGTACAGGCCAGTGCTTCCAACCTCAACCAGGAATTCCTCTGGACATGGCGCGCAGACTGGCACATCAGCGACAAGCACTCGCTCTTCGGTCGCTCCAAGATGGACCACGGTACCCAGCCCACCTTCACCGACTTCACGGCGCCGATTTTCAACACGGTCAGCAAGCAGCCGGAGTATGAAGGCCAGCTCAACGATACCTACCTCATCAACGACCACATGACCAACCAGTTTGTGTTTTCTGCACTCTGGTACACGGCCTACTTTGGACCGTCGAATCTCACCTCCACCCTGGCCGCCTACCCGACCTTCCTCGCGATGTTCGATGCAGGCCCCAGCGAGTCCGGCTTCGGTACACTCGGTATGCCGAACGCCTTCCCGCAGGGACGCAACGTCACCGGCTACCAGTTTGAAGACGATCTCTCCCGCGTGAAGGGCAACAATACCTTCAAGGTCGGCGTCAATCTTCGCCGCGACTTGATTTCGCTCTACGACGCACAGACCAACGTGGATGGCGGTCTCGCTGTCATGGATCTGCCGGACTTTAGCGTTGCTTCATTCCCCTCTGACGGCATCTCGACGTACTCTGAGTCATTCACGGGCGAGTCGGATGTCCACATTGCCACCTACAACCTGGGCGTTTATGCACAGGATGACTTCTCGGTCAGCAAGAAGCTGAAGGTTTCCGCCGGTCTCCGTGTTGACCGTACCGGCAACCCAAGCTGCAAAGAGGGTTGCTTTGCTGAATACACAAACAACATCACGCCGCAGCTACCCAGCTTCAATCCGAGCTCTGGCTACATCTACAGCCCCGGTTCCTACTCTTCGCTTGCCGGCGGTGGTCCGATTACGCAGGGCAACAACCACGTCTTTCCGGCTGTGGATGTGATGAACTTCCAGCCTCGCGGCGGCGTTGTTTATGACGTCTTTGGCAATGGCAAAACCGTAGTTTCCGCCGGCGCTGGCCTCTTCACCGATTTGTATCCCTCGGTCATTCTGGATAACTTCATCCAGAACTTCCCGAACAAATACAACGCCAGCGTTATCTCCGGTGTCTATGCCAACCACGGCGCAGGCAACAACTTTGGTCAGGCAACCGCGCAGAACACAGCTGTTCAGAGCGGTTTCACGTCGGGTGGAAACGTATACAGCATCGCCAATGTTCTTTCCGGTCAGGGAGCCATCTTCCCGGCACCGTCCTTTGGCGGCATCGCACCGCACCAGTTCCACAACGCGAGCTACATTGAGTGGAGCGCGAAAATCCAGCAGCAGATTACCCCGTCGGATGCCATCAACATCGGCTATGTCGGCAACAAAGGCTACAACGAGCTGTTCTTCAACGCAGACATGAATGCCTCATCTGCATACTTCAATCAGAGCGGCAATGATTCCTATGACTGGACACAGAGCTGCCTGGATTCTGGCCTCAATTATGTGTACTGCTATCCGGGTGGTGTGAACTTCCTTCCGAAGCTGGGTGCTGATCCGAACTTCAGCTCCATGTCAGCAATTACCAACTCCGGCTACTCCAACTACAACGGTCTGCAGCTGCAGTACAAACACCGCGACCGCAAGGGCCTGACCATTGACGCCAACTACACCTGGAGCCACAGTATGGATTTGATTTCCAACGGCGGCGCCGGTGGATCAGAACCATTCAACATCGGTGCCATCTCAGGTGCCATGACGCCGTATGCTCCATACACATTGAACTACTCAAACGCAGATTACGATACCCGCAATTCCTTCTCGCTGGATGCGGTCTGGGACCTGCCGTATAAGTTCCAGAATCCCGCGGCAAAGGTTGTTCTGCAAGGCTGGACAGTTTCCGCCAAGTCCTACTACAAGAGCGGCGAGCCGTTCTCTGCTACCGACACAGGTGAAGAGGCCTCCCTCGGACCCAGCGTGGGCGGTACTCCAGCAGCGCAGTTGGTAACGCCGTACAAAGTAAATTGCAGCTACAGCCCGGAGAAGATTGTTCACAACGGCTGCTTGAACTTCAACAACTACGCTCTCGATCCGGTCACTCTGACCACATCTCAGGCGTACTACCTGAATGGATACACGCCGACGGAAGACACCAACGTACCGATGAACTCGTTGGGCAATGTGCGCCGCAACAGCTACTATGGACCGCACTATGCTGATAGCGACATCATGGTAGAAAAGCATTTCTCGTTGATGTACCACATGAAGTTCGCTCTGGGTGCCACGGCCTTCAACGCCTTCAACCACCCGAACTTCGGTCAGCCGTCTGGCAGCATGAACGCAGGTGCAGGTGGCTTCGGCTACATCAGCAATGCAATCTCGCCGCCGACCAGCCCCTACGGCTCCTTCCAGGGTGCCGCTGTGACTGGACGTCTGGTACAGGTCTTCGGCAAGTTCTCCTTCTAATCCAAGGGAACCGACGAATCACTTCAGGCCGCCTTCGGGTGGCCTGAATCTTTTAACAAACATTGTTGCCGCGGCAAAAGAAAGAGCCCAGCGAAATTCGCCGGGCTCTTGTTGATTGCTTGTGAGAAGCCTTACGCGTTCACCGGCTCCAGCAGGCGCGCCCAGCGGCGTTCCTTGCGTTCCGTGTAGGCCTTCTTGTGATATGCGTAGCCCGCCAGCAGCGGCAGCGCCAGCGTGGCCTCAGAGTAGACCATCTGCTCGTAGGTCGTATCCACCTTGCCCCAGCTGGAAGCTTCCTTCAGCGTGCTGGAACTCAGCGCACCGTCGCGCACATCCGCCACCGTAATCTGGATGGCGTACTTGTGCATCGGTGCCTCGTTGCCCAGAATGTCGGCAGCCACAACAATGTCCTGCGCGAAGTTCTTCGGCACGCCGCCGCCCATCATCAGCAGGCCGGTGGTGGGGTTGGCAATCTTCAACTGCGTCAGTTCATAGAAGTCCTTCGCCGAATCAAGCGTCAGCATCGGCTTGCCCTGGCGAGCATGCTGGTGCGCCACCAAGCCGAAACCGGCGGAGCAATCGCTGAAGGCCGGGCAGAAAATCGGCACGTCTTTTTCATACGCGGCCAGCACAATTGAGTCGCCCGCGCCCTTCGCCGGCGTGCGTCCGTTGTCGGCCAGATACGCGCCCATCGCGCGGATAAATTCACGCGAGCTGTGCGGCCGGGTCGGCAGCGAGTTCGCAATCTTCTCGGTGGTTTCGTCGCAGTGGCGCAGTTCTTCTTCGTCGATGAAGGTGTCGTAGATGCGGTCAATCATCAACTCACGCAGAACGCCGTCCTGCATGCCGCTCTTGAATTCGTCTCCGGCAATCCAGTGGCGGAAGCCGAGCGCTTCAAAGAAGTCCTGGTCCACAATGTTGGCGCCGGTGGAAACAATCGCGTCCACCATGTTGTGGCGCAGCAGGTCGACAAATACCTGTTTCAAGCCGGCGGAAATCAGCGAGCCGGCAAGGCACAGGATGACGCCGCACTCGGTGTCGCGCAGCATCATTTCATAAATGCTGGCCGCGCGCGCCAAATCGCGGGAGCTGTAAGCCATGTGTTGCATCGCGTCCACCAGCGGCACTACGTTGTGCTGCTTGATGTCGATGTGTTGAATCGGTTGTTTGAGGAGGTCTGATTTATTTGCCATATCGTTATTAAGAATACCAAGCATTGCCCCGCTGGCGACGGGCGAATTGTGAAAATCTCGGCCATCGCAGCGGCTATACTGCAGTCATGAAATCCCACCTGCTATCTGTCATCCG